>VBIL01000127.1 GCA_005879975.1 Chloroflexota bacterium | reverse complement strand
AAGGTCAGCGTCCGCTGCGTGCCGCGTGCAGTCATCGGACCGGGGTTCGCGGCGACCAGCCCGAGAAAGATGCGCACGCCCTGCTCGTCGGAGTATGTGATCGAGAACGAGTCGGATCGTGCCATGACGTCGGACTTCACTCCGGCCGGGAGCGTCGCAGCCTCCGGGAGCAGCACCGGGGCGCTCTGGGTGACCTGCGCGCGAACGAAGGCGTGCGCACCCGTCACGCTCATCGAGGCGATCGGCGCTCTGGCCGGACCCGTAGCTCCCACTGCCGCAGTCTGGCTCGGAGTGATCGCCGGCGTCGACGCGGCCGGCAGAGCGCCCGATCCGGCTGAGCCGCAGGCGGCGAGCGAGAAGATCGCCAGGAGGTGGAGGACGCGCATTCAGACCAAGCTAATGGCTTACCTCGCCTCATAGACTGGAGAGGCCCCATCCCCCCAGGGAGGGGGTATCGAGCGGAGGAGCGATGACCGTCGCGACGAAACCGGCGAGCGTGGAGGAGGAGGGCGTCGAGCGACGTGAGCTCGTCGTCACCGGGATGACCTGCGCCTCGTGCGTCGCGAGCGTTGAAGACGCGCTGCGCGGCGTTGCCGGAGTGCGCGCAGCGGACGTCAACCTCGCGACCGAGCGCGCGCGCGTGGAGCTCGACCCCGCGCGCGCCCCGGACTCCTCGCTCGTGCGCGCGATCGAGCGCGCCGGCTACGGAGCGCTCGTGCTATCGGCCGACCGCGCCGAGCGCGCGGTCATGGAGAAGCGCGAGCGCGCCGTCCGCGCCGCGTACCTCGCGACTCTGCGCCGGCGTCTCATCGTTGCGGCGGTCCTCGCCGTACCGGTCCTGCTCCTCTCGATGGCCGATCTCGCCTTCTCCGAGCTGACGCACGCGGACTGGCGCGGGTACGTCCTGTTCCTGCTCGCGACTCCGGTGCAGCTCTGGTCCGCGCTCCCGTTCTACCGCGGCGCGATTTCTGCGGCGCGCCACGGCCGCACCGACATGAACACCCTCATCGTCGTCGGGACGACCACCGCGTACGCGGTTTCGGTCGTCGCGACATTCTTTCCTCAAGCCTTCTTCGGGCTCGGCCTGGAGCCGCACCGCTTCCTCTATTACGACACCTCAACCACGATCGTCGCGCTCGTCCTCGTCGGCCGCTTCCTCGAATCCCGCGCTCGCGCGCGAACGTCGGATGAGGTGCGCGCGCTCGCGGCACTCGGCGCCAAGACCGCGCTGGTTCGGCGCGCCGGAGGCGCGGAGGAAGAGGTGGCGATCGAGCGCCTCGCTGTGGGCGATGTCGTCATCGTCCGCCCCGGAGAGATCGTCGCGACCGATGGGCTCCTGCTCGCGGGCTCTTCCGCGGTGGATGAGTCCATGGTCACCGGAGAGTCGCTCCCAGTCGAGAAGGCGCCGGGCGATGAGGTCACCGGCGGAACCCTGAATCGCACCGGCACCTTTCGCTTTCGCGTGACCAAGGTGGGGGCGGACACGCTCCTCGCGCAGATCGTCCGACTGGTGGAGGACGCGCAGGGCTCGAAGGTGCGGATCCAGCGCCTCGTCGACCGCATCGCGTCGATCTTCGTCCCGATCGTCTTCGGCGTTGCCTTCGCGAGCGCCCTCGCGTGGGTCGTCTTCGGCCCCCAGCCATCGCTCGGGTACGCGCTCACCGCGTTCGTCGCCGTGCTCATCATCGCCTGCCCCTGTGCCCTCGGGCTTGCCACACCGACGGCGATCATCGTCGGTACCGGGCGCGGAGCTTCGCGCGGAATCCTGATCAAAAGCGCGGATGCGCTCGAGGCAGCGCGCGCGATCGATGTCGTGGCGTTCGACAAGACAGGGACCTTGACCGTGGGCCGACCCGAGGTCGTCGACTACATGAACTGCGCGGGCATAGGGGAGAACGAGGTCATCCGGATCCTCGCAAGCGCCGAGCTCCGTTCCGAGCACCCGCTCGCGTCCGCGGTCGTCGAGGCCGCGACGGCGAGAGGGCTGTCGCCATCCGAGCCCACGAGCTTCGAGGGTCTGCCGGGGCAAGGTGTGCACGCGACAGTTGACGGTCACGACGTGTGGGTCGGGAACGCGGATCTCGCGAGGGCGCACGGCTTCGCCGACCTCGGGGACGGGATGCTCGCGCACCACCAGGAGAAAGGCCGCACTGTTCTGGTGGGCACGATCGACGGCGAGCCGGGAGGGATCCTCGCGCTCGCCGACACCCCGAAAGCCGCCGCGCGCGATGCGATCGCGGACCTCCGGCGCATGGGTCTCCGCACTTTGCTCCTATCGGGCGATGCACGTCGCGTCGCGGAGGCGATCGCGCGCGAGATCGGCATCGATGAGGTGCGTGCCGAGGTGCGACCGGATCAAAAGACCGAGATCATCGCGCGGCTCCAGGCGGAGGGACACCGCGTCGCCATGGTGGGCGACGGCGTGAATGACGCACCGGCGCTGGCGCGCGCCGATCTGGGCGTTGCGATCGGCACGGGGACCGACATCGCCATCGCGACCGCTGACATCGTGCTGGTCGGGGGCGACCCGCGGGGCGTCCCTCGCGCGCTGCGGCTCGCCCGCCGCACCCTCTCGACCATCCGCCAGAATCTCTTCTGGGCGTTCGTCTACAACGTCGCGCTCATACCCGTCGCGGCTGGAGCGCTCTTTCCCTTCACGGGCTGGCTGCTCTCGCCGATGCTCGCCGCCGCGGCCATGGCGCTCTCTTCGGTGACCGTCGTGACGAACTCGCTGCGCCTTCGTACCGTATCTCTGGAGTGATGAAGCTCGCATTCGCCTCCTTCGCGGCTGCGCTGATCGCGTGCGGGCCCGCGGCGACACGGACTCTGTCTTCGCCCGCGAGCCCGTCAGCGGCGAGGCCGGTCGCAGCGCCCACCGCGGCCGCGACCGTGGCGCCTCCATCGCCCGGGACATCGCAGCGACCGCTTGAATTCACCATGCAGGAGTTCGCCCTGCCCCGCGGGCAGGGTCCCCACGACGTCGCGCCCGCTCGCGACGGCGGGGTGTGGTACACGGCGCAGCTGTCGGGCGAGCTGGGATGGCTCGACCCGAAGACCGGCACGACGAAGGCAATCAGGCTCGGTGTCGGGTCCGCGCCGCACGGCGTGATAGTCGGTCCCGACGGCGCACCTTGGGTCACCGACGGCGGACTGAACGCGATCGTGCGCGTCGACCCCGCTACGAGCGAAGTCAGGCGCTATCCGCTGCCGGCGAATAGACCGAACGCCAGTCTCAATACGGCCGTTTTTGATCGCGACGGCACGCTCTGGTTCACCGGACAGAACGGCGTCTTCGGGCGTCTCGATCCGCGGAGCGGCACCTTGGTCGTCTCCGACGCGCCGCGCGGCCCCGGACCATACGGCATCGCAACGTGCCCCGACGGCGAGGTGTACTTCGCATCGCTCGCGGGGAACTACGTCGGGCGGATCGTGAAGGAGACAGGCGGGACGATGATTCTCACCCCGCCGACGAGCGGTCAGGGCGCACGTCGCGTGTGGTGCGATTCGAAGAGCCGGGTCTGGGTCGCGGAGTGGAACGCCGGTCAGAAGTGGCGCGAATGGAGACTCATCGGACCCCGGCCGATGGTCTACGCAGTCTTCGTCGACGATGCGGACACGGTGTGGCTCACGGATTGGGGCGCGAACGCGATCGCGCATTTCGATCCTGCGACCGAGGCGTGGACCATCCATTCGCACCCGCAGCCGAACGCGAACATCCGCCAGCTGCTCGGCCGTACCGGTGAGGTCTGGGGCGCGATGTCGGGACAGGACAAGCTCGTCGTAGTGCGCTCCTCCTCGTAACTGCCTCGCGTCTCGAGGATCGTCTCGCTAGGGACCGAAGTACTGGAAGAAACCAAACGCCGCGTAGCGTCCCGAGTGGTCGTAGCGGACGTGGTCATCCTTCACCACGAACCGCTTCGTGCCAACGAGCGCGAGGTCCTTCACGAGCAATCCCTCGGGTAGCGCGAGCCGGGGATGGACCGTCTCCTTCGTCACAGGGTTGCGGATGTATTCCGTCTCTATGGCGAGCGCATCCCCACCGCGGACCCGGGGCAGCCGCGTCTCCGTGTCGACCTCGTAGCGCACGTATTGCGGACCGTGCAGCTCCTTGAACGTCTTGCGGAAGATCGCCCACGGCCCACCGGACTTGCCCTCGACGAGCGCGTCGAGGGCTGCGCGCTGCGCGGTGTCGGCGCGGTCATCGATCAGCGTCACGGCGATGCCATTGCCTTCGTGGATCGCGGCCGGCCAGTTGCAGTAGAGGCCGATGCTTAGCCCATCGAGCTTCAGATCGCCGTATACGCCCTGCTCGATCTGCCACGTCCAGCCACCCTCACACTTGCCGAGGCTCGGCCGCCCGTTCACGTTGCACGGACAGCCGTAGTCGCAGTTGCACGCAATGACGAGCACGCCCTTCATATTCCAGGTCAGCGACTTCCCCTCGGCCATTGTCCCCTCCTTTGTTACATGCCCCCGCTCAGGTCGATTGCGATCTCCGGTCTTGCCAGCACGACCAGCGATGCGGCGACAAGCGCCGCCCCGGTCACCCGTCCGAACGCTATCCCCTGCGGTGCCACCTTCTCGACGAAAACCACGAACGCTATCCCTGCTGCCCAGAGGAGGCTCATCGCTCCGGCGCCAACGAAAAGCGCCATGAGCGCCCAGCAGCAGCCCAGGCAATAGAGGCCGTGCTCGATCCCGAGTCGCAGCTGGCCGCCCAGACCGCGGTGCCAGTGCGTGAGGAGGAAGTCCGCCGGCGTGCGGCATGCGCGGAGGCACGTCGACTTCAGCGGAGTGAACTGGTAGATCCCCGCGAGCAGTAAGACTGCCGCGACGCCGAGCGCGCGTAGCTCGGATGGGACGAGCGCCTCCGTAGCCATCGCTGCGCCCCAGACGACGACCCCGACGGATGCCCATAAGACGAGGTATCCCGCGACGAAACTGGCCGACCAGAGCTGCGCGCGGACGCGACCATCGGCACCAAGCCTGTGCAGAAGGATCATCGGCATCGCCGACGGCAGCATCATGGCCGCCATCATCAGCGTCCACGTGCCGAGGAATGGTCCTGGTGCTTGGTTCATGTTCACTTCCCGGGCGCGGAGTGTACGCGCGCGCTGGCCACTGTCCGGGATGTTCGTGCCGCTGATCTGGGCGCACAGCTCCTCTCCATCTCAGCGCGATCGGACTCGACCTCCTCCCCGTCGCGCTGCTTCGCCGGAGGTCAGAAAGGCGAGCACGCACGTTCGCCAAGCGGACGTACGTGCGCTTTTTTGGAGACACGGGGCGCCCCCTTAGGTACAGTCGCCGTCACGCCCGGAGGGCGGCGCGTCGAAGGGGAAGGATGTCGAGGGGAAGGGTTCTCGTGTACGTCGCTGCGGTCGCTCTGGCGTTGGCAACTTCGCCAGGGTCGGGCGCGGCCGCGTCTCAGCCGACCGACCGGTACATCGTCGTCTGGGTCGATTCGGTCGATTCCGAGCGTGAGACCGACGACTTCGAGCGTGCCGAAAAGGTCAGGGCGGACTTTCGGTACTCACACGCGATCAAAGGCTTCGCCGCCGCGCTGAGCTCGACCCATCTCGCGGCCCTCTCTCGCAATCCGAAGGTGAAGTTCGTCAGTCCCGATCGCGAGGTCCATGCGATCGGAAGCGTCCCGATCGCTGCGGGTGACTCCGCACCCACGGGCGTCCGCCGCATCGACGCGGCGAGCGCAACGAATGCGAACGAGGCCTCGACCGTCGCGGTCGCGGTCATCGACACGGGCATCCAGCTGACTCACCCGGACCTGAACGCGGTCGCGGGGAAGAACTGCATCACGAGCGGCGCAAGCCCGAATGACGACAACGGCCACGGGACACACGTGTCCGGCACGATCGGGGCGCGGAACAACGGGGCAGGTGTTATCGGCGTTGCGCCCGGGAGCAAGGTCTATGCGGTGAAGGTCCTCAACGGGCAGGGCTCGGGCACGTGGGGGCAGGTCATCTGCGGGATCGACTGGGTGACCGCGAATGCGGCGACGCTCAACATCAAGGTCGCGAGCATGAGCCTCGGCGGGAGCGGGTCGAACGACAACAACTGCGGCAACTCGAATTTCGACGCGCTCCATCAGGCGATCTGCCGGTCGACGGCAGCGGGCGTCACCTACGTCGTGGCTGCGGGGAACAGTGCCGTGAACTTCGCGGCCTCCGCGCCGGCGTCCTACCCCGAAGCGCTGACCGTCACGGCCATGTCCGACAGCGACGGCATCGCGGGCGGGACAGGCGGCGCGCCCACATGCCGTACCGGTGAGACGGACGACGCTTTCGCTACGTTCTCGAGCTTCGCCGTGGCGGCGGCCGAGCAGAACCATACCGTCGCCGCGCCAGGTGTCTGCATAGGCTCGACGTGGCTGAGCAGCGGCTACACGACGATCTCGGGCACGAGCATGGCCACACCCCACGTCTCGGGCACCGTTGCCTTGTGCCTTGGGAGCGGCGGCCTCGCGGGTCCCTGCAGCGGTATGACGCCGGCCCAGATCGTCCAGAAGATCCGCACGGACGCGCAGGCGCATGCGACGGCGGCGAACGGCTTTAACGGCGACCCGCTCCATCCGGTCAGCGGCAAGTACTTCGGTTCCCTCGCGTTCGCAGGCGGCTACGCGGCACCAGACACGACGCCGCCGGTGATCTCCAGCGCGAGCGCTGCGACCACATCGACGACCGCCAAAATCACTTGGACGACGAACGAGCCCGCCTCTAGCCAGGTCGAGTACTGGACCGACCCGGCCGTCGTCACCTCGACCCCGATCACGGACACTTCGCCAAGAGTCACAAACCACAGCGTGACGATCGGTGGGCTCAGCCCGAGCACCACCTATGGCTACCGCGTCAAGAGTGTGGACGGGTCGAGCAATCCCGCACAGTCGGTTGACTCCACCTTCACGACGACCGCCGCCTCTTCCTACGACCTGCTCGTGAGCGGTGCCGCGAATCGCTCGAGCGCTTCGCGGCTTCAGGCGAGTTCCGTCAGCGGCACGATCTACGTGTTCGTCAGCCCCGAGACCGGAGTCACGCAGGCCCGGTTCTACCTTGACGACCCGCAGCGGGTCGGTAGCCCCATCAAGATCGAAGGGGCGGCCCCCTGGGACTTCGCGGGCACCGCCTCCAACGGGAACGCGAACCCCTACAGCACCACAGCGCTCGCGAACGGCCAGCACGCCATCACCGTGGCGATCGACAAGAGCGGCGGTGGAACGGATCTCGTTACGGCGACCTTCACAGTCGCGAATGGCAGCCCGCCGCCGCCTCCTCCCTCCGCGTTCTCGCTACAGGTCAGCTCGTCTGCCAGTCGCTCCGGTCCCTCCGGACTCGATGGCAAGACGGTCGCCGGCACGATCTACGTGTTCGTCAACCCCGCGACCGGGGTCACGCAAGCGCGGTTCTATCTCGACGACCCGCAGCGGGTCGGCAGCCCGTTTAGGACCGAGGGCCTGGCTCCCTGGGACTTCGCGGGCACCGCGTCCAATGGGAGCGCGAACCCCTACAGCACGACCGCGCTCGCGAACGGCCAGCACACGATCACCGTGGCGATCGATAAGAGCGGCGGCGGAACTGACCTCGTCAGCGCGTCCTTCACCGTCTTGAACTAAGGCTCTACGGCGTCGTCGGTGCCTCGGATTGAATAGCGCACGCGGGGTCTCGCTATAAGCGTCCGTATTTGACACCCCTAATTCCGCGGGTTGCAATTGACACGTCATGGCCACTCTCGAGCGGACCTTCCCGCTCGTACGTCCCCGTTACAGCGGCATTCTCGAATGGATCACCACGACCGATCACAAGAAGATCGGCGTTCTCTACCTCACGACGACGTTCCTCTTTTTCCTGACCGGCGGCCTGCTCGCGCTCGGTATCCGCACGCAGCTCGCGACGCCGGACACCGGTTTCCTCAACGCCGCGCAGTACAACGCCGCGTTCACGATGCACGGCGTCACCATGGTCTTCCTCTTCGTGGTCCTCGCGGGCGGCATCGTGCTCTACTCGGCCTTTGTCGTCGGGCCGCCGGCAACCGGGTGGACGATCTACGTACCCAACTCGACGCGAGAGTTCTCACCAGGACCCGGCGTGGATCTTCTGATCCTCGCTCTCACCGTGCTCGGGTTCTCTTCGATCTTCGGCGCGCTCAACATGATCGTGACGATCTTCTCGCTGCGCGCGCCGGGCATGACCTTCTTCCGCATCACGCTATTCACCTGGAGCGTCCTCGTTACGAGCTTCCTGCTCGTGCTCGCGATGCCCTTCCTGACCGTCGCGGGCGTGCTCTTGCTCTTCGACCGCATGGCCCAGACGAACTTCTTCGCCGTGGGCCAGGGCGCCGATCCCCTCCTGTGGCAGTACCTCTTCTGGTTCTTCGGGCACCCCGAGGTCTACATCATGATCCTGCCCGGCTTCGGCGTGATCTCCGAAGTGCTGCCGGTCTTCTCGCGCAAGCCGATCTTCGGCTACAAGATGATCGCCTACTCGTCGGCGGCGATCGGGTTCCTCTCGTTCGGCGTGTTCGTGCATCACATGTTCGTGGCAGGCATCGATCCGGCGCTCCAGGTTTTCTTCATGGCCTCGACGATGCTCATCGCCGTCCCGACCGGTGTGAAGATCTTCTCGTGGCTGGGGACGATCTGGGGTGGCGCGCTCCGCTTCAAGACGGCGATGCTCTTCGCGATGGCGTTCATCGTCGTCTTCACGATCGGTGGGATCTCCGGAATCTTCCTGGGATCGGTGCCGGTGGACGTCCAGCTCTCAGACACGATGTACGTCGTCGCGCACATCCACTACGTGCTGGTCCAGGGTGCGCTCTTCTGCATGTTCGCCGCGATGTATTACTGGATGCCCAAGATGAGCGGCCGGATGCTGAGCGAGACGCTCGGCCGGCTGCATTTCTTCCTCTTCTTCATCGGCGTCAACCTGGCGTTCTTCCCGATGCACCAGCTCGGCCTCGACGGGATGCCGCGGCGGGTTTTCCACTACCCGCAAGCACCCGAATGGGCGAGCCTGAACCTGGTCTCGACGATCGGGGCCTACATCATCGCGCTGGCGATCATCGTGTTCCTCTGGAACTTCTTCTACAGCATCGTCCTCGGCAACGGAAAGCCGGCCGGCGACGATCCGTGGGAGGCCGACACGCTGGAGTGGGCCACGACCTCGCCTCCGCAGCCGTACAACTTCGCGCGCATTCCGGTGGTACACAGCGCTCGTCCCTTGAAGGAGGACGTTCCGCACTGACGCGGCGTCCGGCATGACCTTTTCGCCTCGCTATCGCGCGCTCGTCTACCTCAGCCTCGCCCTGACCTTCCTCGTCGTCGTGTGGGGCGGCGTGGTGCGGGTGACGGGGTCCGGTCTCGGCTGTCCGGACTGGCCGCTCTGCCATGGGCAGTTCCTGCCGTCGCTCGATCCGGCGACGCGCATTGAGTGGACGCATCGGTTCCTCGCGATCACGAGCGGCATCGCCGTCGCGGCGATGGTGGTGTGGACGCTCCTGACGTATCGCGCCGACTCGCGCGCCCTGTGGCTCGCCATCGCGGCGGCGGTGCTCTATCCGCTGCAGGCGGTGCTCGGCGGGATCACCGTCGTGCTCGAGCTCTCACCGGAGTGGGTGACCCTGCATCTGGCGAACGCCGAACTCCTGCTTGCCACGCTCACCGTCCTCGCCGTCGTGGTCCGCTGGCCGACCGCTGGCCCCGAGCGATCCGGCAGATGGACCTGGCTGGCGCTCGCCGCGGCCATCGGGACGTTCGTGCTCATGCTCACAGGCGCGTACGTGCGCGGCGCGAATGCGACCAGCGCGTGCCTCGGCTGGCCGCTCTGCGGTGGCGCCATGGGCATCCCGACGTTCGGCGCACCGGCGGTCGCGATGGCCCACCGCTACGTCGCGGGAGCCGTGGGCGTCATTCTGCTGGTCGCGTGCGTCGAGGCCTGGCGGCACCGCCGCGAAGTCCCGGGTCTCGGCCCGCTCGCGATCGTGACGGCGGCAGTCTTTCTCGCGCAGGTGGCCATCGGCGCGGCGAATCCACTTACCGGCTTTTCTCCCTGGGCGCTCGGCGCGCATCCGGCGGCGGCTTCGGCGCTCTGGTGCAGCGTCGTCGCGTTGACCGTCCTAGCCTGGCGACCGGCCGCGGTCCAGCGCGCGCTTGCCAGAGACCTCATCGCCCTCACGAAGCCGGCGATCATGTCGCTGCTGCTTGTCACCGCGCTGGGCGGGATGTTCCTCGCGGCTCGCGGCGTGCCGCCGTTCGGCGTGCTGGCGGCGACGCTCATCGGCGGCGCGGCCGCGAGCGGGGGTGCCGCGTCCCTCAACCACTACTTCGACCGCGATCTCGACGAGCGCATGCGCCGGACGCGACACCGTCCGCTACCGTCGCACCGCGTCTCGGCGCGCCTTGCGGTCGTCTGGGGCATCGCCCTTAACGTCGTCGCGTTCGTCGTGCTCGCCGCCTTCACGAATCTGCTCGCGGCGACGCTCGCGCTCGCCGGCACGATCTTCTACATCCTCGTCTACACGATCTGGCTCAAGCGCACGACCGTGCAGAACATCGTCATCGGCGGCGCCGCGGGCGCGATCCCGCCGCTCGTG
>VBIL01000126.1 GCA_005879975.1 Chloroflexota bacterium | reverse complement strand
GCGGCCCACGCCGGGCCGCCTCGTCGCGTTAGCCGCCTGATCATCGAGAGCGCGAGGCAGCCCCGCCAGATGGGCTATGGCACCCCCCTTTCGGGCTGGTACCAGCCAGCCGACCTAGCGCCGTCGCAAGGATCGGCGTTAGTGACTGGCGGATCAGACGACGGGTGGAGCCGGGACTACTGAGGGGCTCGCTCGCGTCCCAAGGGAGGACACGTGAAGCTTCGTACGCTGCTGGCATCGCTTGCGATCGTCATCTTCACCACGGGCGTCGCGTTCGCGGCCACGAGTTTTCAGGTCAAGCCCGACGAATTCGATCCGGCGAAGACCTTCCTCGTTCAGGCGCAGTGGCTCGAGGGCATCGGATGCCCGACCGGCGCCAAGGTCGCGACATACCCCAGCACCAGTCCGACCGGTACCTACACCGACCCGGCCTGCACGACCGGAGACTCGAGCGACAAGAAGAACGAGGGGCTGTTGCTCGCTAAGACCGGGCCCACCACGAACAACGCATCTGCCTTCGCCGAGCTCAAGGGCCTCGAGGGCGTCACCCTCACCGAGCTTGGCTACGACCTCCGCAAGCCGACGAATACGAACGATCCCCGCGGCTCGCACTGCGGAGCCGGCTCACCGCGATTCAACATCACGACGACCACGGGTTCCTTCTTCCTCGCCTGCAACTCGCCGGCTCCGACCACGCAGACGGCTGGCAACGGCTGGCTCCGCCTGCGCTGGGGCGGCTCGAGTCCGCTTCAGGCATACCTGAACGGAACGACGCTCACGACCGTCACCGGCCAGGTCAAGAGCCTTTCGATCGAGTTCGATGAAGGCCAGGACACCGGACCGGACAACTTCGGTCTTGCGGTCCTAGACAACATCGACGTGAACGGCACGCTCGTGGGCAGCCACGAAGCGCAGAAGGACAACGCTGACGACGGCAAGGACAACCGGAACGACAACGGCAAGGACAAGGGCAAGCACAAGGACAAGGGCCACGTCGCCGTAAAGGAAGACAACGACGACCAGCACTAACTGACCAAGCAAGCCACGATCGGCTCGAGGCGGCCCACACCGGGCCGCCTCGCTGTGTTTAGGCCGACAACCGCATATCAACTTGGCCCGACCGCGCGTTACCAGTCCTGGTAGGTAAAGCGTCGGGCGGGGGCGGCCGGTTCGGTGCGCGCTCCGCGTCGCAAAGGAGGACACGTGAAGCTTCGAACGCTCCTGGCATCTCTCGCAATCCTCGTGCTGAGCACTGGCGTCGCCTTCGCGGTTACGAACTTCCAGGTCAAGACCGGCGAGTTCGACCCAACGAACACTTTTCTCGTCCAGTCCGAATGGCTCGACGGCATCGGCTGCCCGACCAACGGCAAGATCTCGCTCGACGGGACGACCACGACCCCGTACGCGGATCCGGGTTGCCCGACCGGCGACACGAGCGACACTAGCAATCGGGGACTGCTGCTCGCGAAGACGGGCGCCACCGGCAACGTCGCCTCGGCGGTCGCTGAGTTGAGCGGCGTTCAAGGGACAATCTTGACGGAGCTCGGTTACGACATCCGCAAGCCGGGCTCAGCGGCGGACGCACGTGGATCGCACTGCGGCGCCGGCGCGCCCCGCTTCAACGTCGTCACGCAGGACAATGTCACGCACTTCGTCGGCTGTAACTCGCCTCTCGCGACCGTGACCGCGGCGAGCACGGGCTGGCTTCGGCTGCGCTGGACCTCTGCGCAGCTCCTGGCCGCCGGGATCGCCACGAACGCTCAGGTCAAGACCATCACGATCGTGTTTGACGAGGGCCAGGACACCGGCCCAGACAACTTCGGGCTCGCGGTCCTCGACAACATCGACGTGAACGGCATGCTCACTGGCACGGGCCAATCAGCGGTCGGCAATAACGGCAACGGCAACGGGAACGGCAAAGACAAGAAAGACAAGAACCATGGCAACAACGGGAACCACGGGAACGGCAACGGCGACAATGACAACGACAACGACGATCAGGGCGACGACGACTAGCACGCGAAACTGAGTTCAACGACCGCGAGGCGGCCCAGACCGGGCCGCCTCGCCGCATCAGGCGAGCGGCGGGTTCGTCCCCAGATGCTTCGCGGCGAACGCGATCTCGCGCTCGATCTGCCGGATCTGCTCATCGATAACGAGCGAGCCGTGCCCGGCGTCGTAGCGGTATTCCTCGAACGGCCTTCCAAGTTCGCGCAGACGCGCCTCATAGATGTCGACGCTTCGCGATGGGCAGCGTGGATCGTTCTGCCCGACGAGGACGAGCAGCGGAACGCGGACGCGGTCGATGTATGTGAGCGGGTTGCTGCGGTGATAGCTCGCTGGCACGTCGCCAGGCGTTCCTCCGAACAAGGCCGCGTCGTACCGCTTGAGCGGTTCCATCTCGTCCTCGAACGCGGCGACGTAGTCCCCGATCGGCACGACGCCGATGCCGAGCGACCAGCGCTCCGGCTGCACGCCGAGACCGAGGAGCGTCAGGTATCCGCCCCATGACGCGCCGGACAGGATGGTGCGCTTGGGGTCGACGGTGCCCAGACGCACGGAGGTGTCTTGTACCTTCGCCAGATCCTCGAGCTCGGTAAGACCGGGCCGCCCAACGATCGCGTCACGCCACGCTTTCCCGTATCCGCTGGAGCCGCGGTAGTTGACGAGCACGACCGCGAATCCGTGATCGACCCAGGCTTGGACCGCAGCAGAGAACGCGTCCTGATCGTGAGCCTCGGGTCCGCCATGCACGATGAAGATGGTCGCGTGCGGTTTGGGGCGTTGGGGCTCCGCGATGAAGACGTGGATGCCGTCGACGTCGAGCTCCTCGTAAGTGGCGCCCTCGGGGGCGGGTTCGCCCGGCGCGCGGAGCACCACACCGCCACGGACCGAACGGATCTCCGTCGGCGTCGCGGCGTTCGTCCATTGATACCAAACGTCGCCGTCCGGACGGACGCGCGCCGCCTGGATCGTGCCCGGTTCGGTCTCGAGCCGCTCGGCAACGCGCTTGGCGAGGTCGTAGCGGTAGAGCTCGCCGCGGCCGCGATGCTCATGCCCGATGAGAAGCGCGCGGCCGTCCGGATACCACTCGGCGAACGTCTCGCCCGGTAGATCAAGCTCGACGTCATCAGTTGAGTTCGCCCGTGCGTCGAAGATCAGCGGCTGGCGGCGACCCCGTCGGTCATGGAGCACGAGCAGCCGCTGGTCGCCAGGCACCGGTGACCAGCGAACCGGCAGGAGGCCTTTGCCCGGGCCGTCCCAGAGCTCGGCCACCGCGCGTCCCTCCAGGTCGACGACGCGGACAGCGCGGTTGCGGCTGTCTCCGTGTTCCGAGTGCGCGATCGCAACGAGGCTCTCGTCGCGAGAGAGGTCGGCGACGGTCGCGCTTTGCGGATGCTTGTAGATGAGCCGCGCCGGCTGGCCGTCGCGAAGCACATACATCGTCGTGCCGTCGTCGCTCCGCGATCGCCCGAGCACGGCGAAGCCCGTTCCCGGAGCGAGCCAGGCGCTGTACGCGGGCGCGAGTTCGGACGCGATCGTTTCGCCGGCCCCGTCGACGAATGGCGTGCGGACCCAGCGGCCGAGCTCGTTCCCCTTCTCGTCGTCGAACCACCAGATGCGCTCGCCGGATGGGTCGAGCCGGCTCGGCACCCGATATCCCGTGCCTTCGACGCGATCCGTGACCCGACGATGCCGATCCATCCGGCGATCCCACGCGTAGACCTCGAAGCGTCCGCTCGCGTTCGAGAGGTACACGAGCCGGTCGGGATCGTCACGCGCCCACGTCGGGAATCCGAGCCGGGTCGCGCGGTAACGACGCTTCCACGCGACCTCGGTCGCGACTATCGATTGGGCGATCGTCACGGTGTCCGAGTGTATGTGTCGACGAGGGCATGCTCCGCAAGCCACCTGAGCAGCCGCGTCTCATATTCCGGTGCGATGGCGTCACGTTCTTGGCGATCCCCGAGCGTCGGGGCGTGTCGCGTCCCGGGGAGGCGCACGATCGTCAGATCGGCGTTCCCGGAGATCGCGGCCGCCTTCCGCCAGGCGGCGATGCTGGCGTCGATCGGTTGCCAGTCGTCGCTCTCGCCGTAGAAGAGAAGGGTCGGAACGCGGACCCGCGCGAAAATCGGGACCGGATCGAAGTCCAGGTCCGGCCAGAAGCCCGGCTGCTCGGGGACGGTGCGTCGCACATATGCCAGCTCGAACCACGGCTCGCTTGCGACCGAGTCGACAGCACGTTGTGCGACATACCGCTCGATCTTGCCGCGCGCATAGTCCTCGTACACCCTGCGCAGCGCCGCGATCTTCCGAGCCGCGTCCTCGCCATGCCCAGCCTCGCGCGCGTGATGCGCCGTGCCGTAGCGCATCTGCTCCGCCGGGCTGACCCCTGTCGAGGCGACCAGGACAAGGAAAGCGATCCGATCGACCTCCGCCGCCGCCCGAGGAGCGATCCATGCGCCCTGGCTGAAACCCCAAAGCCCGACCCGCCCTGCGTCGATGTCATCGCGCGACGCCAGCGCGGTTACCGCCGAGACCACGTCGGCGACCTGGTCCTCTTGCCGGACATCGTCGCCGCGCCGCTCGTAACGCAGCACCGCCATGCCGCGAGGCGGAAGGATCTCGGCGAGATGCGCGAAGAGGAGTTGATCCCGTGACCGCTCGCTCGCGGGATGAAGCGGGACGATCGCCGAGTGCGGAGCCGCGCCCGTAGGGAGCGAGAGCGTCGCTGGCAGCTCCACCCCCGCGCCGACGACAAGCTCGAACTGCCTGCTCAAGGCGTGGACTCGGCGGGCTAGCGGCCGTCCCGATGGACGCTGAACACGTCGCGGATGCCCTCGAGCTTGGCGAGGACGCGCGAGAGCTGCTCGACGCTCGTCACCTGCAGGGTCGCGTTGACCGACGCGGACTTGTCAGGATTCGCCTGCGCCGACAGCGCGAGGAGATTCACCTGGTTCTCGCTGATCACCGCAGCCACGTCGCGGAGGAAGCCATCACGATCCCACCCTTCGATGCGGATCGCGACCGGATAGGTCCGCGTCGTCGACCGCTCCCACTCGACATCGACGAATCGCTCCTTGTCGGCGGTCCCCTTAACGTTCGAGCAGTCCGCGCGATGCACCGTCACGCCGCGACCGCGCGTGATGTATCCGGCGATCTTGTCTCCGGGCACTGGGTTGCAGCAGACGCCGAAGCGCACCAGCAGGTCGCCGACGCCCTTCACGTTCACCCCGCCCCGCGAGGTATCCGGGGGAAGCGGCGGCGCGAAATCGGGGATCGCAAGCTGCGTGTCGTCAGTGATGCCGAGGCGCGTCACAACCTGCGCGGCGGTCACGGCGCCGTAGCCGAGCGAAGCGAAGAGCGTATCGACATCATGCATGTTCAGCTTCTCGGTAACCGCGCGTAAGTCTTCGTCCGGGATGTCGCCAAGCGTCGTCTGCGAGATCCGCTTCAACTCCTTGTCGAGGAGCTCCTTGCCGTGCGTGATGTTCTCGTCGCGCTGCGCACGCTTAAACCATTGGCGGATCTTCTCGCGGGCGCCCGGCGTGCGCACCATCGTGAGCCAGTCGCGCGAGGGCCCCCGCGCAGCCTTGCTCGTGACGATCTCGACGATGTCGCCGGAAGCGAGCTTGTGGTCGAGTGGAACGATCCGCCCATTGACCTTCGCGCCGATACAGCGGTGCCCGACGTCCGTATGGATCCGATAGGCGAAGTCGATCGGCGTCGATCCCGCGGGAAGTCCCTTTACCTCGCCCTTCGGCGTGAAGACGAAGACCTCGTCCTGGAAGACGTCGACCTTGAGCGACTCGACGAACTCCTCGGCGTCGGCCACGTCGTGCTGCCATTCGAGCAGCTGACGGACCCACGCGAGCTTCGACTCGTAGTCCCGGTCGGACTTGCCGCCCTCCTTGTACCGCCAGTGCGCCGCGATCCCGTACTCGGCGAGGCCATGCATATCCTGCGTGCGTACCTGGATCTCGACGGGTTGGCCGCCGCTGCCGATCACCGCGGTGTGGAGCGACTGGTACATGTTGGCCTTCGGGACGGCGATGTAATCGTCGAACTGCCCTGGGATCGGCGGCCAGAGCGTGTGCACCACACCGAGCGCGGCATAGCAGGACGGCACGTCGTCGACGATCACGCGGATCGCGAGGACGTCGTAGACCTCTTCGAAGCCGACGCCCTTGCGGCGCATCTTCTGGGCGATGGACCAGAGATGCTTCGCGCGGCCAGAGAGCTCAGCGCGGATTCCGGCCTTCTCGAGCTCGCTCGCGAGCGTCTTCATGGTCTCGTTGATGTACCGCTCGCGGACCTGCCGGCGTGCGGCGAGTTGCTCGGCGACCTCGCGATAATGCTCTGGCTCGATGTACTTGAAGGCCAGGTCCTCGAGCTCCCACTTGATCTGCCAGATGCCTAGGCGGTGCGCGAGCGGCGCGTAGATGTCCATCGTCTGCCGCGCGATGCGCTTCTGCTTCTCAGGCGGCAGCGGCGCGAGCGTGCGCATGTTGTGGAGGCGGTCGCAGAGCTTCACGATCACGACCCGGAGGTCGTCGGCCATCGCGAGCAGCATCTTGCGGATGTTCTCGGCCTGATGCTCGTCGCGGGTCTGGCCCGAGAGACGCGAGAGCTTGGTCACCCCGTCGACGAGCCGGCCGATCTCCTCGCCGAAGTCGCGCCGGACATCGTCCATCGTCTTCTGTGTGTCTTCCGGAACGTCGTGGAGAAGCGCCGCAGCGACCGTCGCTGGGTCGAGGCCGAGCTCAGCGACGAGCATCGCGACGGCCGCGGGATGTGTGATGTATGCCTCGCCGGAGATGCGGCGCTGCCCCGCGTGCGCTTCGCTGGCGTAGGCATAGGCGCGGCGCACCAGCTCGGCGTCGCCGTCGGGATAGTGCCTCAAGACCTCGCGCGACAGCACATCTGCGTCCACGTTCCCGTGGCGCTGCGGGCGAAGGCGGTCGGTGATCCCGACGATGCGCGCGGTGATCGCGTTGGTTCGTTGTGCCATCAGCTCACCAGCACCGGCGCTCCGGAGCGCGACAGGCGCTCCATCTCGGCAGCCGTGCCGACGGGGCCGAAGTCGCGGAGCTCGAGCTCGACAAATCCGCGAAGCCCGCTCCCGATGGTCACGACCGCGTCGACGCGGCCGGCGTCGGTCATCGCTTCAGCGTGGTCGCCGCGGCGGAACGCCATCGCGTCGAACGTGAAGCGGCCGACGGTCACCTTGCAGCGGAGGTGGTCCGCGTCGGCGCCGACCTGGCGAATGTCGTAGACCCTGACGTCCCGCACGAGCAGGTGCGGCCGCGGGTTTCCCGCCCCGCACGGCTCGAGCGAAGCGAGCTCGACCGCGAGCTTCGCGGTGAGTAGCTCCGGTGCGATCTCCGCGTCTACGCGGATCGTCGGCACCGGCCGGACCCCTTGCAGGCGTTCGCGCACGATCGCGTCGAGACGCTGGGTGAGCTCGGGGATACGCGACACGGCGACAGAGAAGCCCGCGGCCATCGCGTGTCCTCCGTGCTTGATCAGCAGGTCATCGCAGTCGGCGAGGGCCTCGGCGATATGCACGCCTGCGATCGAGCGGCACGAGCCTTTGCCTTCGTCCCCGTCGATCGCGATGACGATCGCCGGGCGCCCGTAGTCCTCGACGAGTCGCGAGGCGCCAAGCCCCACGATGCCCGCCGGCCACTGCGCATCGGCGACGATCGTCACCCACGCGTCGGCGCGCTCGGCGGCGCGCTCGCGCGCGCCGGCGACGACCTGACGCGTAAGCTCCTGCCGCTCGGCATTGCGCTGCTCGAGCCGTTCAGCAAGCTCCTTCGCTTCGGCGGCGTCCTCCGTGAGCAGGAGGCGCAGCGCGTCTTCGGCGTCGGTGATCCGCCCGGCGGCGTTCAGGCGCGGGCCGAGCACGAAGCCGATCTCGCCCGCACCGACACTTCCGAGCTTGACACCGCTCCGCTCCACGAGCGCGCGCACTCCCACAAGCGGCGCGCGACTCAACGCTTCGAGGCCGGCTCTCGTGAGCACGCGGTTCCTCGCGAGGAGCGGTACGACGTCCGCGACGGTCGCGAGCGCGCAGAGCTGCAGCAGCTCGTCCTGGCGGAGCGCAAAGCTCAGCTCGCCGAGAAGACGCTTCGCGAGCACGAGCGCGACGCCTGCGCCGGCAAGGTCCTTGTCCGGAGATGGGTCGCCAGGTCGCCGCGGATTCACCACGGCGTATGCCTGCGGCAGGTCCGGGGGCGGGTGGTGGTGGTCGGTGACGATCAGGTCGACGCCGAGCTCGCGGGCGAGCGCCGCTTCCTTCACCGCGGTGACGCCGCAGTCGACGGACACGATCACCTTCGCTCCGTCGCTCGCCAGCTGGCGAAGCGCTCCGGGGTTGATGCCGTAGCCCTCTTCGTAGCGGTTCGGGATGTACGCGGCCACCGCTGCGCCGAGCTGCCGGAAAGCGCG
>VBIL01000125.1 GCA_005879975.1 Chloroflexota bacterium | reverse complement strand
TCGTTGTCGATCTTGATCTCGTAGAGGACGTCGTCGCCGAACTGGAAGAAGTTGGGGCCGCCCGCTGGCTCCTCGAGGGGGATGTAGTTCGCGAGGATCGTCACCTTCGAGCTGTCGCCCGGATCGACGAAGGCGTAGAGATCGGTGTTGTCGGCTACGGGATCCTTGGAGATCTCGGGGGCTTCACGATGCGATGACATCGCCGGCCTCCTTCGCGATCGACATGAGGCGGGCAACGAGCGCGGCGTCGCGGCGGACGATCTCGCGGGTGCCGACCATGACGACGAGCTCGCCTTTGCGCGCGTCGCTCACGTACGCGACGACAGGCGCGGAGAACCCGTCGGTCGAGCCGGCGCTGCCGGCGTTGGCGCCGACGGCGCGGCCGGCTGCGATGAGACCGAGCGCCGCCGCTGTGCCGGCGGCGGCTTTAAGAACGGTGCGACGCGAATGTGTCGTGCGTGAGGGCGCGCGTGTAGAAGATTTGCGTGCCATGCCTTCCTCCCGGAACGCTGAAGGGTCGTCCGGCGCTCAAGTACGCGATCCGGGGCGCCAACGGATCACCTACTGAGACCTGTTCGAGACGGGAGCCACCGCCGACCGGGTGATGGCTGCGAAGGTCGAAGGAATTCCACTTGACCCTGCTGGGCCGTGGCTGGTGGGTGGGTCAGAGCCGCGGCCCAGCGCTTTTTCTCCTTCCTAAACTTGACCTCGAATGGCCGATCTCGTCATCGTCGCCGTCATCGCGCTGGGCGCGATCGTCGGCTTCCGCAGAGGGTTCGTCGTGCCGCTCGTCGCTCAGGGCGGCGCGCTCCTGACGCTCGCGGCGCTCTACGCCGGTCCGTTGACGGGCGCGCTGCCTTCGGGCACCGCGGGGCTCGGCGCGGGCGTGGCCGCGCTCTTCGTTGGCGGCACGGTCTTCAGCACCGTCGGCTCGATCGTCATCGGGATCGTGCACAAGCTGTCGCTGCTCGAGCGCTTCGACAAAGTCCTGGGGATCCCGCTGGGCATGGCGACCGCCGCGGTATCGCTCTACGTCGCGCTCGTCGGCACGCTGGCCCTCGACGCCTGGCTCGACCCGATCCACGGAAAGAGCGCCATCGGACCTAAGGAGGTCGCCGCCTTCCAAACGCTCGCGTCGGCGAATCCGACGTTCGCCGCGTTCGCCGATCCGGCGATGCTCAAACTGCTCGCGCAGAGCGCGGCGAAGGCGCCGGTTCCGAGCGATCAGCTCGCGCAATTCGATGGCGCCCTTGCCTTCTACGAGGGGAGGGTCCGGCCCGAGCTACTGCAGAGCAAGATAGCGCCGGCCCTCCTGACGGTCGGCGAAAAGCTTCCCTTCATCGGACGGCCCGCGACGCTACCGGCGCGCTAAGACACGAGGTCGCCTCCGTGGCAGACGATGCGGATTTGACGGCGGCCTATCCGCGCCGCGATGCTGAGACCGACGGTGGGGAGTCCTCATTGAGCGAGCCGAGGCCCGGGAAGTCCTTCCGCGCCGCTGGCGACCGCATCGTTCGCCAAGAATCGGCGGCCCCGTCCGTCGTGACACGACTCCTCGGCGCGCCGATGACCGCCGCGCGCACAGTCGCCAGCGATGAGGACGCGTGGGCGGTGCGGCTGGCCGCGCTCGCGACCCTCGCTCAGTACGACGGTCTCGCGTTCGTCGTCGAGGACCCGGTCGGAATCTCCCGCGCACACAACGTGGTGGGCGACCCGCTCGCCGATCCGGCGATACGGGCCCTCGTCGACGAGACCAGACGGAGCGCAGCCACCGCGCGCATGCCCGCCGCCGTGCAACTGGCCGATGGACGGGCCGCCGATGTGCTCCTTGCGGCTCCGCTCGTCTTGGCCGAGGGTTCCAGCGGAGTGCTCATCGCATTCCGCGTCGGTCGTTCGTTCACCGCGGCCGACGCCGTGAATGCCTACGGCGTCGCCGAGCTTCTGGCGTTGGAGCTCGCGCGGCGCTTCGACCGGCGTCGCGACGACGCGGACCGTCGCCAGGCGCTCGCGCTTTACGAGCTCGGGCGTCTAGCCATCTTCGGTGACGACATCGAGGCGACGTTGCACGCAGCCGTGACCGTCCTCGCGAACACCGTCGACCACGACGTCGCGCACATCTGGATCTCGCTCTCGGACGGCTCGCTCGAGCTCCGCGCCGCGCAGCCCCAGTTCGGGCCGGCGCTAGACATCGTCCGACCTCGAGACCACGGCGTGCTCTCGGAGGTTCTCGTCCAGCGCCGGGTCGTGAGAGTAGACGAGGCGATGCCGGTCGCATGGGTACCGCCCGATGCACGGGCGCTCCTCGTGGCGCCGCTCGTCGACCGGGGCCGATCGCTCGGGCTGCTCGTTCTCGGTCGCGCGCGCGAGCTATACGGACCGGAGGACGTGGACTTCGCGGGAGTCGTCGCAAGCTTCATCGCGCGCCTGGTCGCCGCAACGGCCACCGACGCGCGTGAGCGATTCCGCGAAGGGGTTTTGGCACAGCCCATCGCCGAGTGGCGGGACGAGCGAGAGATGCTCGAGGAGCTGAGCTCGCAAGGGAACTGAGCTCAGCGCTCGGCCTCGAACTCCCAATCGTCGACCACCGGAGCGGCGGCGACGGTCAGCTCGAGCCGGACGCGATAGCGGCCGGGCGCTAACGGCGTCGACGGCACGATCGCGATGTAGTCGCGCTCGTATATCTGAGGGACGATGTAACTCGTCACATCGGTTCCGCTCGCGTCCGTCATTTTCGCGGAGACCAGATCCACCATGGGAGCGTTCGCGAAGAGGACCATGATCGGGTAGCCGACCGGACGGGCCGCACCCGACGGCAGAACGTCAGGCGATTCTTCACCGGACCACGACCCGGGGACGCGCTGGCCGGGAGCGGGCGAACGCACCTGATCGGGGGCGGAGGATCCGAAGTCATACACGAGAACACCGACGGTCTCGATCCTTCCGGCGACCTCGGCATGACCCCAGCCTGCGACGACGGCATGCGGATGCATGAGCCCGAGCCGGTGATACGGAAGGACCCATAGGGAACGAACGCCATCCGTGCCCGAGCTGAACGACGTCGCGACCTCGCTGGCCATGGCATCCGGATAGCCCTGCGCCGCGAGCCGGTCGTGGACGCTCGTGCCGGTGAACCCCGGTTGCCCTTGCGTCTCTTCGTGGCCGCCCACCTGGTTCCGCGCCAGATACTCCGCATGACGCTGCGCCGCCGCGATCACGCGCTCGTCGGTCCGGAGCGCGGGCGCACCCACCGCGCCGCGCAGCTCGTTGTGGATGCGGAGCATTTCGAGCGGGTCATTCGACCCCGGGGTAGCCGTCGGCGAGGTGGCTGGCGAGGCGTTTCGCGTCGTGGCCGGTGAGGCCGTGGTGAGAGACGGGGTGGGCGCGACGGACTCGGCAGGAACGC
The DNA here is from genome assembly GCA_005879975.1 of Chloroflexota bacterium. Classification (GTDB taxonomy): domain Bacteria; phylum Chloroflexota; class Limnocylindria; order P2-11E; family P2-11E; genus 3-1-20CM-2-70-9. Next base: position 10,323 of record VBIL01000125.1, on the reverse strand, counting down.
TCACGCTTCGCGGGCCCATGACGTACCCGGCGAGCGCGATCCCGATCGCGAGCGCGAGGACGATGGCGAAAGGCGCGAGTGTGAGCATCGTTCCGCCGCGACGCATGGCCAAAGGAAGGTAACCCTCTGCGCCGCGCCTAGCTCACGCTCGATCGCGCCGGGCAGCCGTGATGGCGAGGCAGGCAGGACATGCAGCCTCCGTCCATGCGCGAAGGCCTCCTCCGCGCCGGCGCATCCATAGCCAGACGGCAAGGCCGGCAAGCGCGAGCAGGACGAGGACGGCGATAACTCCCAGCGAATAGCGCTCGATCAGGGCGGCCGCTGCGGGTCCGGCGAGATACCCAAGCGCCACGTGCCAGCCGTAAAACACAAGAGATCCCGCGAGGGTGGCGAGAGCGAACCGCACGAAGCCGAGCTTCGCGAGGCCGGCCGCGGGAATGACCGCCGCGCGCGCGCCCGGGATGTTCAGCCCTAGGAAGACGGCGCGCGATCCGCCCGCGGCGAGTCGCGCCACCGCGCGGTCGAGCATCTCGGCCTGTAGCCCGACCATTGCGGCAAGCCGATACACGACCGCACGTCCAGCCGAGCGCGCGAGAAAGTACTGGATCGAGGCACCGATGAAAACCGCGATCGCAAGCGCGAGGAAGAGCGCGACCCCCGAGTACGCGCCCGTCGCGAGCTGCACGCCCGCGCCGACCATGAGCAGATCCGAGGGCACGGGAATGGGGACGCCGATCTCCTTCAGCAGCATGACTACGAAGATCGCGAGGACGCCGTAGGTCGCGCTGAAAGAGGAGAGCTCCACGAGCGCAGAATCTTACGAAGTTGAACTACAGACTGGATGAGCCTGCCGGAGGTTTCTTGGGGCTGACTCCGAGGCTCGCTCGGGCGGCCGGAGGATAATGCGGACCTGTCCGGCAATCCGCTGCCGAGCAGGAGCGCGGCGCGGGGGGAGGTCGTCGCGAACCCGACATGATCGCTCGCGGCTGAGGGCACGAGCTGGAAACCTCGATCGTTTTCGTCCGGGAGGAGAGACTTAATGAATTCACTGAACTCACGGTGGCCTGTCATCGGCGTCGTGATCGCGGTGCTGCTGGTCGGCGCGTGTGCGCCAAGTGGTACGCAATCCGCGACGACGCAGCCGAGCGCGAGCAGTGGACCAAAGGTGCTGAAGATGGCGCGCAACGCCGAACCGTTCAGCCCATTCGTCCCCTGGCAGATCGACGACAATCCCACACTATTCATCTCGGTCAACGTCTACGACACGCTGCTCCGTACGACCAAGGACGGCGTCAGTGTCGAGCCGGGCCTCGCGTCCAAGTGGGAATCGAGCGCTGACGCGCTGACCTGGACGTTCACCCTGCGCGACGGCGTCAAGTTCTCGGACGGTTCGCCGCTCAAGGGAAGTGACGTCACGGCCTCGCTTGATATGGCGCGCGGCGGAGCGAAGAGCGCCTGGAAGGACAACTACAAAGCCATCAAGGAGATCACGGCGCCCGACGACAAGACCGTGAAGATCGTGCTTTCGCAGCCGTACGCGCCGCTGCTCTCCGTGCTCGCGATGTTCTCGGGCGGCATCCTGCCGGCGGAGATGGCGAGGGCCACGGATACGAAGGACTACGACAACACACTCGCCTGGAAGACGAAGGGGACCGGCGCGTACTACTCCGAGGGCTGGAAGAAGGGCGACCCGATCATCCTCAAGGCGAACCCGAACTACTGGAAGGGCAAGCCAGCCGTCGACGAAGTGCGCATCGAATACATTCCGGACGACAACACCCGCGTGTTAAAGCTGCAGGGTGGCGAGTCAGACCTCGTGGACTTCGTGCCATTCAGTCAGATCGCCGCGCTGAACGGACAGTCCGGCGTGAAGGCCCAGACCTTCACTATCCAGCAGAGCGCGTTCATCATCCTGAACGTCACCAAGCCTCCGCTCAACGATCTGAAGGTCCGTCAGGCCCTCAACTACGCGACGGATAAGGACGCGATCATCAAGAGCGTCTACTTCGGTCAGGCGAAGTACATGAACTCGCCCATCCCGCAGGGCACCTACTGGGACAAGAACCTGCCCGGCTACCCGTACGACCTCGAGAAGGCGAAGACGTTGATGTCTCAATCGGCCGGCGCGTCCGGTTTCAAGATGGACATGCAGGTGCGCTCCGGCAACACCAACTTCGCCAACACGGCCGTCATCCTGAAGGAAGCGTGGGCGAAGCTCGGCGTGACGGTGGACATCCAGACGCTGGATACGGCCGTGGTGCGCACGAACTATCGCGCCGGCGACTTCATGTCGACGCCGACCGCCGCGAGCCCGTTCTCGTACTGGACGCGCTACAACAACCCCGACCTGAACGACAAGATCACCAAGGCCGATCTCGAGCAGGATACGAAGAAGCGCGAAGCGATGTACTCGGAGATCCAGAAGATCTATCTGGATGCCGCGCCGCTGGTTTTCATCTCCTACTTAGGCGCGACCGCCGGCTGGCGCAGCAACGTGGATGGCTTCTTCATCGACGGGCTCTCGTACTACCGGTTCGAAGACGTGAAGATCAACAAGTAGCCGAAGCGGATAGCTGATGGCCCGCGGTCGGGCCATCAGCCGTCCGGCTGCTGATCTGATGACCGGTAACTGATATGGGCCGCGCCGCCTACATCCGCAAGCGTCTCCTCCTGATGGTCTTCGTCCTCTTCGGCGTCACCATCGTCATCTTCGGCATGGTGCGGATCCTGCCCGGCGACCCGGCGTTCCTGATCCTGGGGGACCGCGCGACCGATCAGAAAGCCGCGGAGCTCCGCGAGCAGCTTGGCCTGAATCGCCCGGTACTCGAGCAGTACTGGATGTTCGTCTCCGGATTCGCGCGTGGCGACATGGGGCAGTCGCTCCTCTATCGCCAACCGGTCGGCGACCTCGTACTGCGCCGGGTGCCCGTCTCACTCGCACTCGCGGCCTATGCGATGGGTCTTGCCGCTCTCATCACACTGACGTTCGGGATCCTTGCAGCGATCAACAAAGGGCGCTGGCCCGATCAGCTGATCCGGATCGGGTTCCTGTTCGCGCTGACCACGCCAAATTTCTGGTTCGGCATCCTGCTGATCCTGCTGCTCGGCCTCACCCTGCGCTGGTTCCCGGTGGCGGGGTTCGGCGACACCGCGGTGCAGCACATCTGGTATCTCTTCCTGCCCGCGCTCACGCTGGCTCTGCAGCTATCGGCCGTCCTGATCCGCAACCTTCGCGGGCAGATCATCCTGACCCTGCGCTCGGACTATGTACGCACCGCGCACGCCAAGGGGCTCTCCGAGTCGCTGGTGCTCCTGCGCCACGTGCTGCGCAACGCGCTGCTCTCGACGCTCACCATCTTCGGCCTGCAGTTCGGCTTCCTGGTGGGCGGGGCGATCGTCGTCGAGACGGTGTTCGCGCTGCCCGGGACGGGGCAGCTGCTGATCCAGTCCATAACAGCCCGCGACTACCCGGTCGTCCAGGCGATCACCGTGATCAGCGCGGTCCTTGTGATCGTGGTCAATCTGATGGTCGACCTTTCGTACTCATTCCTCGATCCGCGGGTGACCTATGAGTGAGAAGGCTTTCGGCAGCCCACACCTGGCGGAGGTAGTGCCGCTCTCGAAGCTCGGCCGCGCCACGCGCCTCGGGAAGGTCCGCGTCGACCCGACGCTGCTCACCGGTCTCGTGCTGCTCGGCCTTGTCATCGTCGTTGCCATCACCGCGCCGCTGCTCACGCCATATGACCCGATCGAGCAGCGATTCACGGAGGCGTTCCTGCCGCCCTTCAGCCCCGGCCACATCCTCGGTACGGACAACTTCGGTCGAGACATCTGGAGCCGGATCGCTTTCAGCACGAGGCTCGATCTGCAGATCGGGCTGCTCTCCGTGTCGTTCCCGTTCGTGTTCGGCAGCCTGATCGGCATAGCGACCGGTTACCTTGGCGGCACGCTCGACACGATCCTCATGCGCATAGTCGACGTTTTGATGGCCTTCCCGTTCCTCATCCTCGTCATCGCGATCATGAGCATCCTCGGGCCGGGGCTGACCAACCTCTACATCGCGGTCGGCGTGGTCGGCTGGATTCCCTATGCGCGCATCACGCGGGGAGAAACTCTCGCGACACGTCACCTGGAGTACGTACTGGCTGCACGGACGATCGGCTGCTCGTCGTTGCGCATCATGCTGCGCCACATCCTGCCGAACGTGATCGCGCCGGCGCTGATCTATGTCTTCACGGGCATGGTGCTGGCGATCCTCACCGGCGCGACGTTGAGCTTCCTCGGGCTCGGCCCCCAGCCGCCCACGCCCGAATGGGGCGCGATGATCGCCGAGGGCCGTCAGTACCTGCTGCTCGCCTGGTGGATGACGACGCTGCCTGGCCTTGCGCTCCTGGTCGTCGGCGTCGCGCTCAGCCTGATCGGCGACGGACTGGCGGAGCGTCGCGGCGGCTGACGGAAGCGCCGCTCTCCTCGTCGGCGAGCGCGACTCTCAGCCGGCAGACCCCGATGTCGATCAGCTGCCCTGCGACGACTCGACGGGCGGCGTTCAGCTTGGTCCCATCAACCCACGTTCCACCCATGCTCCCGAGATCGCTCAGCCAGTAGGCGCCCTGCCGGTACGTGATCCGCGCGTGGCGGCGCGAGACCGAGAGGTCCTCCAGCCTGATCGTGTTCTCAGGCCCCCGACCTATGGTCGCGCCCGATCGTGTGACCTCGAATGTCGGAGCCGGCTCACGCTCGGTCTCGAGTCGCAGCACGAGTCCAGCCCCAGCCGGAGCCGGCGCCTCCCCATCGGCAACTTCGGCGCTCGATCCGGGAGGGGGCGACTCCGCTTCATCGAGCGTGGCCGGAGGCTCGGCGGCGATCTCGATTGGAACCGGAGCGATGGGCTCCGCCGCGGCCGGAGAGACCACATCCGCGGGGGACGGCGGGTCGTCCCCAGGCTCGGGCCCAGGCGATGCCTCGATGAGACGCCTGAGGCTCGCGAAGAGCTTCTCGACCCTGCTCACAAGGCCACCTCCCGCGTTGTCAACGCTGCGAGGACTAAGGGGGTTACTCGCTTACTGAATACTCCTCGCGGACACCATGAAATTCCTGATCTGGGGTGCGGGGGCGATCGGCGGCACGATCGGCGCGCACCTCGCCCGCGCGGGGCATGACATCACGCTCGTGGACCGGGCGCAGGACCACGTCGCCGCGATGAACACGGCGGGACTGCGGATCGAGGGACCGCTCGCCGAGTTCAGCGTCCGGGTGCCCGCGTTGACCCCCGATGCGCTCGAAGGCGAGTTCGAACACGTCGTGCTCGCGGTCAAAGCGCAGGACACGGATGCGGCCACGCGCGCGCTCATGAAGCATTTGAGCGCCCGCGGCTATGTGGTCTCCGCGCAGAACGGGTTGAACGAGCTGGTCATCAAGGCGATCGTCGGCGACGCGCGCACGATAGGCTGCTTCGTCAACTTCGGCGCGGACTATCTCGAGCCGGGCGTGATCCAGTACGCCGGGCGCGGCGCGGTCGTCCTGGGCGAGATCGATGGGCGCGTGACGCCTCGGGTCAAGGAATTGCATCGCGCGTTCACGGACTTCGACGACCGGGCCATCGTGACCGCGAACATCTGGGGCTATCTCTGGGGCAAGCTGGCGTACGGCGCGCAGCTATTCGCGACCGCGCTGACCAACGACTCCATCGCGGACGCGCTGGCCGATCCGCGCTACCGCGACGTATACGTCGAGCTCGCGCGCGAGGTGATGCGCGTGGCCCAAGCGCGCGGCATTACGCCAGAGGGGTTCAACGGCTTCGACCCGCGTGCCTTCGCGCCGGACGCGGACCGCGCGATGTCCGAGCGCTCGCTCGACGAGATGGTGGCCTTCAACCGGAAGTCGGCCAAGACCCACAGCGGCATCTGGCGCGACATCGCCGTGCGCAAGCGCCGCACCGAGACGGACGCGCAGCTCGGCCCGATCATCACGCTCGGCGCTGAAGCCGGCGTGGCGACGCCGCTCACCGCACGACTGATCGAGCTGATGCACGAGGTCGAGGGTGGCCGACGCCCACAGAGCCACGAGACGCTGGATCTGCTCAAAGCCGCGTTGCCCAGGTGACGCCGCTCGAATACCTCGCCGCCCATCACGACAGGACCCTTCGTGAGCTGATCGAGTTCGCACGCATCCCGAGCGTCAGCACCGATCCGACGCATCGGGACGACATCGCGCGCGCCGCAGCTTGGGTGGCCGCGCAGCTCCGGCAAGCCGGGCCCATCGCTGTGCGCGACCTCTCGACCGGCGGCCATCCGGTGGTGTACGGCGAATGGCTGGGCGCACCGGGCGCGCCGACCCTGCTTGTGTACGGCCACTACGACGTGCAGCCGCCCGATCCCCTCGAGAGGTGGCAGAGCGAGCCCTTCGAGCCAGAGCTGCGCGACGGCCGCCTCTACGCGCGCGGCGCGTCCGACAACAAGGGACCGATGCTCATTCCGATCAAGGTCGCGCAGTCGTTCTTTGCGACGCGCGGCGCGCTGCCGCTCAACGTGAAGTTCATCTTCGAGGGCGAAGAGGAGATCGGCAGTCGGAACCTGGAGCCGGTGATCGCCGCGAATGCGCAGTTGCTTCAGGCGGATTGCGTGCTTTCGGCCGACGGCGCGATGTGGCGCGCCGACGAGCCCTCGATCACCGTCGGCAATCGCGGCGTGTGCGCTCTGGAATTCAGCCTCCGCGGCGCGAGCAAGAATTTGCACTCGGGCCGCTACGGCGGTTCAGTCCCGAACGCGCTGCACGCGCTGGCCGAACTGATCGCGAGCCTGCACTCGTCGGACGGGCGCGTCGCGATCGCCGGCTTCTATGACGACGTTGTGTCGCCGCCGGATGAGGAGCGGCGCGCGATCGCCGCGCTGCCGTTCGACGAGGCACGATTTCTCGCGGAGGTGGGCGCGCCCGCGCCTGTTGGCGAGCGCGGCTACAGCACGCTCGAGCGTCAGTGGCTGCGTCCGACGCTGGAAGTGAACGGCATGTGGGGCGGGTACCAGGGAGCGGGCAGCCAGACCGTCACGCCGAACGAAGCGCAGGCGAAGCTCAGCTGCCGTCTCGTGCCCGATCAGCATCCGGACACGATCCGCGCGCTCCTGGTGCGGCACCTCGAAACGCACCTACCGGCGGGAGTCACGCTTTCAATCGGTGGCGAGCGGCATGACGCGCTGCCATATCGCATCCCGGCCGACCACCCAGGCCTCCGGACCGCGCGGCTAGTGCTGGAGAAGGTCTATGACAAAGCGCCGGTGAGCGTGCGCATGGGTTCGACGCTGCCCGTGAGCGCTTTGTTCAAACGGCTGCTGGGGATCGACACCGTGTTCTTCTCGTTCTCGACCACGGACGAGGACTTCCACTCGCCGAACGAATTCTTCCGCGTGCACCGCCTCCACGAGGGCCTCGAGGCGTGGGCGCGGTTCTGGGAGAGCTACCGCTGACCCGTCAGAAGAGTGAACGGCCGCCGTCGATCGAAAGCACCTGTCCGGTGATCCACGAGGCCCTCGAGGAGACAAAGAAGCGCACGCCGTTCGCGATGTCCTCGGGACGCCCGAGGCGGCGCAGCGCGATTCCTTCGATGAGGCGCCGCTGGCCTTCTTCGCCGTAGCTCTGCCACTGCAGTTCCGTCGTCGGATTGGACCGGACGAAACCCGGGGCGATGCAGTTCACGGTTATGCCAAAGGGCCCGAGCTCGTGGGCCATCTGCCGGGTGAAGCCGATCTGTCCGGCCTTCGCGCTTGCGTACGCCTGAATGCCGGTCAGGCTCACGCTGCGTCCCGCGCCTGACGAGATGTTCACGATCCGCCCAGTGCGGGCCGCCTTCATCGCGGGGATGACGGCGCGGGTGCAGAGGAACGTGCTCGTGAGGTTCGCGTCGACGATGGCTCGCCAATCTTCATCGCTGATCTCGTCGAGCGGTCGCCCGACCTGTCCGCCGACGCCGCCTGCGTTGTTGACGAGAATGTCGATCGAGCCGATGCGTTCGATCAGCCGCGCGACCTGACGCGGATCCGCGAGGTCAGCGGTGTCCCGGTCGACGCGATGGACCGTCGCGCCGTCCTGCTCCAGGCCATCGGCGATCGCGGTGCCGATCCCGTGAGCCGTGCCGGTGACCAGCGCCACCTTGCCGCTGAGCTCAGGCACCACTGGACCATCCGGTCTCGATCAGATCCCGAACCTCCGCCACGCCGGTCCGCCAGACCTCGAGGATCTCCGCCTCCGGTCGCTGATACGACCCGCCGAAGACGCCGTCGACCGTCAGCCGGCGCAGCTCGTCGGGTGGCGCTTGCCGGATGCTGCTCTGGGGGATCGGCGGTTTGACGCCACTCGGCATGACGACGCCGGGAAGGCGAGTCCAGGGGAAGTTCTCCATCCAGGAGCCGTGGGAGGACTCTTTCTCGTAGCGCTGCACGACCGCCCAGACACGCGGAGCGTTCCACCAATCGTGGAAGAGCACTTGCACGCGTGCCTTTCGAGGCTCCGCCAACCATTCGCGCAGGACACCCGATGCCGGCGTGTTGCCGCCGTGGCCGTTGATCACGGCGATCCGGCGGAAGCCCTGACCGAAGAGCGAGTCGAGCAGATCGCGAATCACGGCGATGTACGTGGTCGTGCGCAGGGATGGGCTGCCGGGAAACGCCGCGAAGTAGGGGGTGATCCCGAACGGCAGGGCCGGCAGGACCGGAACACCGAGCGGCTCGGCGGCCTCCACGGCCACGCGTTCGGCGAGGATCGCATCGGTCCCCACTGAGAGATAGCCGTGCTGTTCCGTGGACCCGATCGGCAGCACGATGCGGTCGTCGTGACCGAGGTATTCCTCGAGCATCTTCCAGTTGCAGTCGTGGACCCTCATGAACGCCTCCTGCTTCTTAGTCTTCCGGGGACGGGAAGAGTGGATGCTGTCCGAACTGAGCCTTCGCGATGGCCTTTTGCGCGTACCACTCCTGCAGCACCATCGCAACGGCAAACCCCAGAACGCCGACCCCGAGGGTCGCCGACGTGCCGAGTCCGACACGCACTGCGGCGACCGACGCGATGACACCGGCGATGACCGAGTTCAGGATCGTGACCACCGTCGGGGTGCCGGCGACCATTTGCGCGACCCAAAACAGCCTGCCGCCGCCGGGCTGCACGCCCATGGTGATACCCATGCCGCGCAGATCGTCGTGGGCGCTCATCACGAAGTACCGCTCGAGGTCGGGCGCGAGCTCCAAATACGCGGCCCGGATGCGGTTCATGCCGATGACGCATAGCGCCTCGTGATAGTTCGACGCGCGAAGGCGGATGGACGTCGCTAGGCCGATGAATAGCACGATCGGCAGGATGACCAGAGCGAAGAGCGTGAACCCCTCGCCGAACGCCGAGGCCTGCGCCACCAGTGCCAGGGCCACGATCGCACCCGTCAATGTTGTGAGGAACATCCCCGCGCGGCTGAACGACTCGTTCCAGGCGAGTGAACGCGACGCGAGCAGGCTCCAGTGTTCCGTCGACAAGATCTGAAGGCGCATCGACGGCGATGCCTCCGCGGCCGTCGTAGCGTCGCTTGAGCGTGGAGCCGGTGCCGGCTCAACGCCGAGTCCGGTACCGCCGCCGACGCGTTCAAAGGACATCTTTCGGCCCTCGCTCTCTCCCTTGTGCTCCCAGCGGACGCGAACCGATACCGCCCCGCGCGCTCGCAGCCTAGGCGACCACGAGCGGCCCCACACCACAGGGCGCGACGCTGCTTATGGACCAGCACCTCCGGCTTCTCGGTACGCTCGGCATGTCGGCGTCTCATGACGGTTCCGTAATGGCACGCCACCGCGATACATCCAGACTCGCGGGTATGGGACCCGTGGACGTGGCGGCCGCCGACCCCATCCGGGTGCTCGTGCTGGAAGAGTTCCGCCTGCGCTTCGCAGATGTGGAGGGCGCGGCTGCCCAAATCGTGGCTGCCTCGACACGTGGGATCGAACCCGCGATACCTCTGTTGACGAGCATCGACGACCGGCGTGACGTCGCGACGCTCAGGGCGTTGCACGCGGGAGAGTCGACCGAAAGTGACGCCGCGCAACACGCCGCCCTCGACCCATTGGTCTCGAGCTGGGCTGCGCCGAAACACTACGGGCCGAGGATCACCGAGCGCTCGCAGCATCCGCCTTCATCGTTCAGGCTCGCGGTCACCGAATCCGGGATCAACACCGGCGTCGCGTCTCCGGTGAAGCTAAGCCGAGCGTCCGCCACAGAGGGAACATCGAACCGCCCGGTAGGGCTGGTCTGGATCGGAGCGCCGGTCGGGACGCATGCGGGTCTTCTCATCCTCCT
>VBIL01000207.1 GCA_005879975.1 Chloroflexota bacterium | reverse complement strand
CAGCGCAGCAGCGTTCGCTCACAAGGCGGCGCACCTTCATCGGCGCGCTCGGCTTCATCCCGCTCGTCGGCGCACTCGGCTGCGGGAGCGGCGTCGCCTTCCTCTGTGCGATCCCTCAAGAGTGGTGGCTCGCCATCTGGGCGGCCCTTTTTGGATCGTTCCTCGGGATCACGATCCGGCTGATCCTTGACCGCCGCAAGTTCCAGCGCGGAGCGGCGAGTGGGTGACTCGCGCGACGGTCGCGCCATCGACCTCGTGAGCCACTCCTCCCTTCACACCGAACGTCTCGGCGAGCGGTTGGGCCGCTCCGCTGGACCGAACGACGTCTTCGCACTATCGGGTGAGCTGGGCACAGGAAAGACGGTCCTTGCTCGAGGTGTGGCATCTGGTCTCGGCATCGATCCCGCCGACATCTCGAGCCCGACGTTCATCATCCTTCGCGAGCACGGCGGTGGACGTCTGCCGTTCTTTCACATTGACCTCTATCGTCTCGAAGGCACGGACCTCTCGAACACCGGTTGGGAGGAATGCCTCGATGCCGGCGGCGTGACCGTCATCGAATGGCCGGACCGAGCCGGTGCCGGGTTGCCCGATGACCGGCTCGACGTGCGCCTCGAACATATCGCGGACACGAAACGGCGCGTTGTCATCACGGCGACGGGCCCGCGCTCGGCGCGCCTGGTGGAGGAGCTCCACAGCAGTGTTACTGGCGCTTGACACGTCGACCGACTGGGCGTCGGTCGCGCTCTTCGACGGCCGCGACGTCCTTGGCGAGGAGACCTGGCGCGCCCAGCGGCGACAGGGCGACGAGCTCTTCCCGGCGATCGAGCGGATCCTGCTTTCGACGCGGACCGCGCTCTCCGCGGTGACGCGAGTCGCCGTCGCGACCGGACCCGGCTCGTTCACGGGCCTGCGCGTCGCGATCGCGGCGGGCCAGGGGATCGCGCGGGGAAGCGGTGCTGCCCTCGTCGGCATCTCGACCCTCGATGTCCTTGCCTACCCGCACGCTCCTTCGAAGCTGCGCACGTGCCCCCTGCTGCCGGCCGGGCGCGACCAGTACTACGCCGCCTTCTATCAGGAGCGGAATCGCAAATGGATGCGGCGCTCGCCATTCATCGTTGCGAGCCTCGCCGAGATCTGCCGGCAAATCGGGACGCATACGCTGTTCGTCGGAGAGGTCGACCCGGACGCCGAGCAGGTCCTCCGGGATCTCCTCGGCCCGAAAGCGCTCTTCGCGTCGCCGGCCTCGCGCGTGCGGCGCGCGGGCTTTCTCGCGGAGCTCGGCTGGAAGGAGCTCGAGGCGAGCCCGCAGGTGAGCCAGATCGAGCCGCTCTATGTCCGCCAGCCGTCGATCCGAGTCTCCTTCGACCAGCCCTTCGCTCCGCCGCCTGCCGATGAGCGCGCGCTGGGTCTCCCCAAGCGGGATTAGAGGTACCGTCAGAGCGTGGTCGCCACCTTTCCCATAGTTATCGAGGAGATGAGCCTCGACGACATCGACGGCGTCCAGGAGGTCGAGCGGGCTTCGTTCCCGGTCCCGTGGCCCGCGAACGCGTTTCGCCACGAGCTCACGCAGAACAAGAACGCTCGGTACATCGTCGCGCGCGAAGGGGGCCGCATCGTCGGTTACGCGGGCCTTTGGCTCATGGTCGACGAGGCTCACATCACGACCTTCGCCGTCCACCCGGATCAGCGCCGGCGGCGGATCGGCGAACGGATGCTCGTGCGTGTCTTCGAGATGGCGGCGGCGCTCAACGCCGAGTGGCTGACGCTCGAAGTGCGCGCATCCAATCTCGCTGCGCAGAAGCTCTATGAGAAATACGGATTCCGCCGCGCCGGCGTGCGCCGCCGGTATTACTCGGACAACAACGAAGACGCACTCATCATGTGGACCGAGCGGCTGCGCGATCGCCCGGTGCGGGACCGGGTCCAAAAGCTCAAAGCTCAGCTCGAGGATGAGGGCGATTGAGGATCCTCGCGATCGAGACGTCCTGCGACGAGACCGGCGTCGCGATCGTCGAGGATGGGCGGCGGATCCGCTCGAACATCGTCGCGTCGCAGCTCGTCCACCAGGACACAGGCGGCATCGTCCCCGAGGTCGCAGCGCGCGAGCACCTGCGTGCGCTGGACGCACTGACCGTCAAGGCCCTGGCTGACGCCGGCCGTCAGCTCTCCGAGATCGACGCGGTGGCCGCGACGGTCGGTCCCGGGCTCATCGGCTGCCTCCTCGTCGCCGGCCATCGTCCTCGTCGTGAGCGGCGCGCACAGCGATCTCGTCCTGATGGAGGCCCACCGCCGCTTTCGGCCGCTCGGACGGACGATCGACGACGCCGCCGGCGAAGCGTTCGACAAGGTCGCCCGACTCCTGCACCTGGGCTTTCCAGGCGGGCCGATCATCGAGCGCATCGCGAAGGAAGGCGATCCGAACGCGTTCCCGCTGCCCCGCGCCGCGCTCGCCGATCGCTTCGACTTCTCGTTCAGCGGCCTGAAGACGGCCGTCTTGCGTCTGGTGCGCGAGCTCGAGAAGAAGGGCGACGTGCCTGTCGCGAACGTGGCCGCGTCGTTCCA
>VBIL01000206.1 GCA_005879975.1 Chloroflexota bacterium | reverse complement strand
TCGCGGCGGCGTTGGGCGAAGCGCGGGCTCGCGCGAAGACCGACGGGTCCGGCAATGACGTGCCCGACCTCGTGCTCCGGATCCTCACCGCCGCGAGCGGGACCGAGGGTGTGCGCGACTCGCTCAAGGACGTGAAGGCCGGTCGCGCGCTGCTTCGGTTCACGGATATCGGACGCGCGATCGAGTTCCAGGCCGGCGAAGGAAAGTTGCACGCGGAGTCCGCCGATCTGAAAGGCCCTGGCCCGAAGGTCGATGCGACGAGCGCCACGTGGCTCGGACTCCTGAGCGGGACGCTCAAGCCGTGGCTCGCTTTCACGCGCGGCATGGTCGTGTGCCGCGCGGGCCTCACAGAGCTGCGGTGGT
>VBIL01000205.1 GCA_005879975.1 Chloroflexota bacterium | reverse complement strand
AGCACGGCGAGCGTCACGCCAACACGTCCGCCGACGGCGCGCGCTTCATTCTGAAGTCCCTCGGCCACGACGCACGCCGCTGCGAGATCGCGGCTGTAGCCGCATACCTGCACGACATGGGCAACGTGGTGACGCGCGAAAAGCATGCCCAGACCGGCGCGCTGCTCGCGAAGGACATCCTGATGGACCTCGGTTTTCCGCTCGACGAGGTGGCGACCATGATGG
>VBIL01000204.1 GCA_005879975.1 Chloroflexota bacterium | reverse complement strand
CGGCGGGAGCAAGGCTTCGGCGTCGTCCGGGGCCACCGCTCTCGCCCGGGCGCCGCTGGAAGTGCGCGGCTTCGTTCCTTCGTGCTGCACGCTGGAGCTTCCGACGATGCATCGAGCGACGTCGACCTCTCTTTTGGACTTCCTCCGCGAACGGACGGGCCACGCGTTCGTCGCTGAAACGTCCCGGCATGCGGATGTCTTCGTGGAGGCGAGCGTCAAGGAGGAGACGCGGGCGCGTTTGGCGAGCGCCGTGGACCGCGACCTCAGCCAGGTCGAGCTGGACTACGGCCGGCAGTTCGACCAGCGGCCGGCGATTTATGTGTTCGCGACGCGCTCGAGCTTCGCGCTTGGCCTGCAGCAGCTCTTCGGCGTCCGGACGACGGACGCCGGCCTCCTCGCGGCGGCGAACGGCGGTGTCACGTTGCCACGACAGGGCGCGATCGTCATCAACCTTCAGAACGTGAAAAGCGAGGGCGACCTCGCGATCGTCCGACACGAGCTGACGCATGCGCTGATCCATCAGATCGTCGGCGCCGACGCGAGCGTGCCCGCGTGGCTGGATGAAGGTCTGGCGACGCTCGAGGAGCGCGGGGATGACGTGGCGGTCGCGAGTCGCGGCACCGCGGTCACGATGACGATGCTCGCCGAGGGCAAGGTCTCACTCGATCGGCTGGAGTCTGGCGTGCAGTGGGCGCAACAGAACGCCGCATTGAGCGGCGAGGCGTATACGGTCGCGGCCGACGCCGCGCGATTGCTCCGCGAGCGCGTCTCTCGCGATGGCCTCATCCGCGCTTTCGAAGAGACCGGACGCGGGACGACGTTCGCGCAGGCGTACGCGGAGGCGGCGGGCGAGTCCCTCCCGGATTTTGAACGCGCATTCCCAGCGCGACTGGCAGCTGAGAACGCGAGCCCACGGTTCTCGCACGAAGAAGCGAGTGGTGGAGTGCGTTGGACGGTGTCCGGGCTCAAGGCTGGGAGCTCTGTCGACATAACGATCAGCGGGCTGAACTACGAGGTGACGTACCCGGGCGTGACCGACAAGTACGGGATGTATTCCGCCGTCTTCGGAGAGACGGCGCCGGCGGGTCGGTACAGCGTGCGGGTGGTCGGCCCTGGCGGAGCCGCGACCGGCGTCTTTGAGATCCTCGCGGGGCGGGCCGGCTAGCCGATCCGGAGGCTATTCCAACCGTCGGTTTGGCAGGGAGGGGTAGGCTGCCCGCGGGGGGAAGGTCGATCTAGTTGACTAGTCCGGGCGCGATCAATGTAACGATGACGAAGCGCGGCCACCTCGCTAGGCGGCTGGCCGTATTCACGGCGCTCACCTTGCTTCTGACCCCCTCGGCCGCGGCCGCGGTCGGACCGTACGACCTGCTGGCCAGCACTTCACCCGGGCGCACGAACGCGGTCAAGCTGGCCGGCCAGACCGTGTCGGGCTCGATCTACGTCTTCACCAGTCCGAACACGTCAGACATCACCCGCGTCCGCTTCTGGCTAGACAACCCGCAGATGACGGGCGCGCCGCGGCAGACCGAATCGTTGAAGCCATACGACTTCGCGGGCACGAACTCGGACGCGAACCTGACCGCCAGGCCCTTCGACACGCGAACGGTCGCCGACGGTCAGCACACGATCAGCGCCGCCGTCGATCTCTCCTCGGGAACGACCGAAGTTATCCAGGGAACGTTCACGGTCGCGAACGCAGGGCCACCCCCGGCGGCCTTCGCCGACCAGATCCATCTCGCCTGGACAGGAAGCTCGGCGACGACGCTCACGGTCGTCTGGCGGACGCTCGATACGACGGTGCCGTCCGTCGTCGAGTATCGGAAAGCGGGCGACGCGTCCTGGCAGAGCGCAAGCGGCGTCCTCCGTACGTCAGGAACTCAGGGAACACTGCACGAGGTCACGCTCGGGTCGCTCACGCCGTCGACCGCGTACGAGTACCACGTTCGGAGCAGCGCGTCGGAGTGGAGCGGCATCTCGAGCGCCCGAACCGGCCCGGTGCCCGGACCCGCCGACTTCGAGTTCGTCTATGTGGCCGACACAGGCCTGATCGGTCGCGCGGATGGGCTCGCCACCGGCACCCAGCAGGTGCGCGACGAGATCGCCAAAGACAACCCGCTTCTCGTCCTGGGCGGCGCGGACTACGTCTCCTTCGACACGGACACGCGTTACGGGACGCTCGAAAAGACGATCGACGCATGGTTCAACCAGATGCAGCCGGTCGCCTCACGCTCCGTGTTCATGCCCACCTACGGGAACCACGAGACCGTCCTCGGCGAGGGCTTCACCAACTGGGCCGCGCGTTTTCCGACCCCTGACGGCTGGAACGGTCGACGCAACTACTCGTTCGACGTCGGCGATGCTGGCTCATCCCGTTCATGCACGCGCCCATGTTCGGCGACGGCACGAACCACCCCGCGAACACGACGCTCCGCGGTCAGCTCGCCCCGATCTTCGAGCGCCACGGCGTCAAGCTCGTGATCGCCGCCCACGACCAGGCGTACGAGCGCAGCTATCCGCTGAAGGATGTGACCTCATCGAGTTGGACGCGCACGTCGAGCGCCACCGACTGCTACACCGCCGCCGACGGCATCACCTGGGTGAAGGTGAGCCCCGGAGGCAAGCTCTCGAACATCAGCGGGGGCTTCTCCCCGTTCGGCACGACCCCGCCTCCCTCGTGGACGGCCTACCGCGACAACACATCGCATGTCTTCGCGCGCGTACGGGTGGGCGCCGCCGGGACGCTGGCCTTCGAGGCCTGGGGCGTGAAGGGCGACGGCTCGCCCGCGTTCCTGAAGGACAGCTTCCGTTACACCACGGGCGCGTGCTCGACGACGCCCGCGCTCGGGTTCACGCCGAACGCGCTCTCGTTCACGGCGCAGCAAGGCGGCTCCGCCGCGTCGAAGATGGCGACGCTCGCAGCGAGCGACGGCACCACAGCGACGTTCACGGTCAGCGAGAACGCATCGTGGCTCAGCATCAGCCCGGCGACAGGGCAGACGCCCGGCACGATCACGGTCACCGCCGATCCGACCGGCCTCGCGCCGGGGACGTACAGCGCCAGCGTCACGGCCACCGCGACCGGCTACACGTCCGGCACGCTCCCCGTCACGCTGACGGTGACCGCCGCGGGGACGACCTACACACTCCTCGTCAGCAAGTCCCCGAACCGTGCGAGTTCGGTGGCGCTCGCGGGGACGACCATGTCCGGAAGCATCTACGTCTTCACGTCGCCGAACACAGCGGGTATCGCGCGGGTCCGCTTCTTCGTCGACAACCCCCAGATGACGGGGACGCCGCGGCAAACGGAGTCGAACCCACCCTATGACCTCGCCGGCGGAACGACGGCGAACGCGAACCCGTTCGACACGAGGACGATCGCCAACGGGTCACACACGATCACAGCGGCGATCGACTTCACGGCCGGCGGCACCCAGGTGGTGAACGCCAGCTTCAGCGTTTCGAACTGAACGACGAGGCCCAGCGACCGCTGAGAGGGTAGATGTGCGCTGCTGGCTGCGGTCGGCTCAGAGCCCCGTAGCGAGAGACGGGAGCGGCAGGCTCGGCGTCGGGAGAACGCTCGGCAGCGGTGTCGGCGACCGCAGAGGCGTCGCTGTGGGCAGGAGTGTCTTCGTCGGCAGCAGCGTGGCACTCGGCGACGGGGTCGCCGTCGGCAGTATTCCATGGCGGAGTGCCCAGGCGGTTCGGGTGTGGGAGTGGGCGTCGCCGTAGGGAAGGCTGTCGGCCGCGGTGTCGACTGCCCGGCGGGCACCAGCGTCGGTGCGACGCCGGGGGCTGGTGACGAAGGAGCGGACCCAACGGCGGCTCTCGTGGTCGTACCCGCCGGCAGCGTGACCCTGACGCCGCTGGCATCGGCCTCCACACTCCCGGCGGTGGCCACGATGGTCGTTTCGCCATCGCCGCCGACCGCGACGAACGACCCCGAGCCGGCCCGTATGACCGAGGCCATCGCGGCGCTGCGCACCTCATAGCGGCTGCCGGCCGATAAGGCCCGCGACACCGAATACCAAGCGCGGCCAAGCGTCTGCCGCATGCGCACGACGATGTCACCGTCCTGGGCGCCGATGAGCTCGATGACCAATTCACTGTCCACGTCGAGAAGGACCGTCGAGCCATCGCGGTACGTGACGATCGCGCGTCCGGTCGAATTGGTACGGATGGTGTCGCCGCTGCGCACGAGGCGCTCCGTGGCGACCTCAAGCAGCGCCGTCTCCCGGCTGACGGTCACGCGCAGCGCGAGCGAATTCACGAGCGCGGACTGCGCCTCGGCTGGCGAGGCGAGGATCGCCGCGAGCGCCGCCAGAACGAGGCCCGCGCAGCCGATGGCACTGAGAAGTCGTATGTGTTGCGACACCGAATGCAAGCGTGCGAGTACGTGCACCGGCGCCATTCACCCGAGCAGGGGAGTCCCGCTGTCGCGCTGGTATCGGGCGCTCCATTCCCTTCGTTGTATCGTCGCCGCATTCCAGCGCGCGCTCTCGTCGTCACCGCGAGGTCATTTCTGCTGCTCGCGCTTCTTATCGCCCCCGCGTGCACGCCGCCTACGCCGGACAATGCGGCGGTCGAGCGCGCCTTCGCGGAACACCGCTCGCAGCTCGAGATCACCGCCGAGGGCAGCGTCACGCAGGTCTTAACTGATGACAACGGCCCCGCGGGGACGCATCAGCGCTTCATCGTGCGACTGACGAGCTCGACGCAGACCGTGTTGATCGACAACAACGTGAGCATCGGCCGGCGCGTCCCCGTCGCGCCCGGCGACGCCGTGATCGTGCACGGGGAATACGTCTGGAACCAGCAGGGCGGGCTCGTTCATTTCACTCACCACGACCCCGCGCACACGCACGAGAGCGGATGGATCGAGCGAGCGGGGACCCGATACGACTGATCCCGCTCTCAAATTGGAGGAGACACGATGACCGCTAACGGCGGCGCCCACACCACCGAGCACGAAGCGGCCATGGCCACAGCGATCAAAACACCGCGGGCGCATGTGCCCAGGCATGTGCGGAACGCATCTATCGTCGCTCAGATCCATGGCACGAACGCGATCGGTCGCTTCAACGCGGCCGTGGCGGTCCGGGTCACGAGGATCGTCGGGACGATGTACTGCGCCTACGTCTTCACGCTGGTGGCGCTCGTCGCGCTGCCGGCCGCGATCGAGCAGGGTTCTCCGACCGTACTCGTGAACTGGCTCTCGTCGAACTTCCTGCAGCTTGTCCTTCTCCCGATCATCATCGTCGGGCAGAACGTGATCTCGGCTGCGCAGGACGCTCGCGCCGAGGCCGATCACGAGACGCTCACGGCGCTCCACCAGATGTCGAAACAGCAGATCGAGATCCTCGAGGGCCAGAACAAGATCCTCGACTTCCTACAGAAGCGGGTGCAGAGCTGAGCGGTCTGCGGCCTGAGCGGGAACTGCAATACATCTAACGAACGACCGCGAGTGCAATCCATAAGACGAATCTCGACGCCCTCGCGGATGTTCACTACGCAGACCCACTAACAGGAGGACGACTCCGCTATGGCACTGACTTCCCCCAACTCGGCGCCCGTTCTGGTCGACCCGCGGACCCGCACACAGATCGTGGTCGCGGTGATGCTCGGCCTCTTCCTCGCCGCTCTTGACCAGACCGTCGTCGGAACGGCGCTGCCCCGCATCGTCACGGACCTGCACGGGAACGACATCTACACCTGGGCGTTCACCGCCTATTTGCTGACGGCGACGATCAGCGGACCGATCTATGGGAAGCTGTCCGACCTCTTCGGCCGCCGACCGGTGCTTCTGTTCGCGGTCGCGGTCTTTCTTGGCGGCTCGCTCTTCGCGGGCTTCTCGCGAGAGATGTGGCAGCTCGTCGGCTTCCGCGCGGTACAGGGCCTCGGCGCCGGGGCGCTCTTCCCGGTCGCGCTCGCTGTCATCGGCGACATGT
>VBIL01000124.1 GCA_005879975.1 Chloroflexota bacterium | reverse complement strand
CGACAAGCTGTTGCTGCTGACCACGCGGGGGGCGAAGAGCGGACAGGTTCGGACCACGCCACTCGTCTACCATCGTGATGGCGACCGCTACGTGATCGCCGCCTCGAAGGGCGGCGCGCCGACGCATCCCGACTGGTATCACAACCTCGTGATGCACCGGGACGCTGAGATCGAGGTAGGGACCGAGAAGTTCAAGGTGCGCGCGACGCCGATCCCGAAAGGCCCGGAGCGCGATCGCCTCTACGAAGCCCACGGTGACAACTTCGCGGCGTTCCGCGACTATCCGAAGAGGACGAAGCGCGTCATCCCGGTCGTGGTCCTGGAGCGCGTCTCCTAAGCCTTGGCGACCTCGGACACCGACCGAAGGGCCGCGCTCGAAATCCTGAGGAACGCACAGTTTGTCTACGGCCTGAGCCGGTACCCGAAGAAACAGGTCCTCGACGATCCTGGTGATGTGAAGGCGCTTCGTGAGCGGCTCGCGGCGATGCGAGCGGCCGCGAAGGGTTTGAGTCCGGCCCAACGCGAGAAGCTGGAGGTTCCGTGGGCGGATCTCGAAGCGATCGACTCTGGAACCGAGGCCGTCTGGAAGGCCGCGAAGCGCGCGACGCCGAAGATCATCGCCGAGCTCACTCCGCTCGTCCGCGATGAGCCCGAGGCCGCCTTCCTCATCGCTCCGATCAAGGGCGGCCGCAAGTCCGAGATCGAACCGCAAGAGTCAAAGCTCAAGGAAACGCCGAAGGCGAAGCTCAAGCCGCAGAGCGGCCTTACCGGAAGAGAGATTGCGGGCCTAGGGCAGTTGATTCAAGAGAGAGTCACCGCTGACGAGGCGTATTTCGCGTGGCTCCGTGGCAATCAGAGCCTGCCCCTCTCCGAATGGCGGAAGCGTCGCTCGCAGGTAGCGAGAGCGCGCCGCGCCGAGGAGCTCTACGTCGAGAGGCTGTTCAAGTCGCGCTCCCGGAAAAGGCCGTGATCTCTAGGCGCCTCACACACCCGGAGCCGGGGAAGGGCCTTGACACATCTGGGGCACCTTTGGTAGACATCTCGCAGAATGGAGATTACACGAGATAGCGGGCAGGAGGGAGCCGAAAATGGCCTCCTTTCGGCTGGCTACCTCGATCCCCGGGAGCTCGGCCCGAATAGCTCGGTGCGCGACCTCGCGCGGGCGTACCTGCAGGAGCTGCGCGACAAAGGCCGCAGTGACACGACGCTGCCGCGGTACGAGCGGTTTCTTGTCGAGTTCCTCAAGTTCGTGGACGACCATGGCGACACCCCGCGCGTGCGCGATCTCGATGTACGGATCCTCAAGGCCTACGCCAGTCATCTGACTAGGCGACGCCTCCTCGCGGGCCGCGACGCCGGCAAGCGACCCATCTCCGCCGCCTCGAAGAACATGGCGCTCATCGGCCTGCGCGGCCTGCTGAAGTTCGGTGTCTTGCTCGATCTCCCGGTGCCCGGACCCGAGAAGGTCGAGCTCTCCAAGGCCCCCGAGCCAAGTCCGGATGCGCGACACCTCGATCAGCACAAGCTCGACCGGCTTCTCGAGGGCTTCGACACCTCGAGCGACGAGGGTGTTCGCAATCGCGCGCTCCTCGAGCTGCTCACGGCGACGGGTTGCCGGGTCTCGGAGCTCGTGGGGCTCGATCGAGCGAAGCTCGAGCTCGACGGTCGCGCACCGACGCCCGCCGACGGGGTGCGCATCGCGGACGAAGTCACGGTCTTCGGCAAAGGGAGCCGTTACCGGCGTGTGTTCCTTAACGTGCAATCGCGGCGCTGGCTCGAGCGGTACCTGCGAACCCGCCAGGATCAAGATCCCGCGCTCTTCGTGACACGGCGAAAGAAGAGCGACGGGTCGTACCGGATGAGCGTGAAGATGGCGCAGACCATCGTGGCCGAGGCCGCACAGCGCGCCGGACTGACCGAGAACGTCTCGCCGCACTGGCTCCGGCATGCCGCGGTCACCAAGTGGGCCAAGGAAGTCAGCGTGCCGTTTGCGCAGCGGCTCGCCGGTCATCGCAACGTCGCGACGACGAGCCGCTACCTCGGAAGCACCGACGCCGAGCTCAAGGAGCTCTACAAGAAGCGCTTCGGCTGAGACTCATCTTGGTCCAGGCGCCGAGGTCCGACGATTCTCGGCGCCTGCCTGCTAGGTCGTTTGCGGCTTAGGCGGGGACCAGTGTCTTGAGTGGAGCCCGCGTCTTGAGTGACATGTCCTCGACGACGTCGAAGACCTTTGTGGCGATGTCCTTGACCGTCGGCTGCTTCTTAAAGCCGCTGATGATCTCGCCGCGGAGGTAGGCGTTCACCGACGCCTCATCCTTGAACAGGTAGATGCCGCCGGCCTCGTGAGCCTTGTCGTTGATGATCCAGACCTTCCAGGTGAGGCCGGGAACGGCTGCGATCGCATCCGCGAATGGAGCAACGAGCTTCAAGTGCTCGGCCGCCGTCGGCTCCGTGAATTTGAAATTGATCTGCAGGATCTTCTGGGTCATAACTTCCTTCTTTCTTCGCGTGGCACGTGCGGATGTCTGCCTCCCTCAGACTGAGCGCCAGGGAACTCTGTTCCTGCGGCAGCGCGGCGGCATGACGGTCCCGTCATGACGGCGAGCCCGACAGCCGCTCCGCCCGCGCGTTAGCCCTTGAAGGGCTGGCCTGTCTCCACGTCCGGTCCGCCGAGATCCGCCTCAGGAAACTGGGTACGGAAGGCCCTCGCAAGCCACTGCTGCAAACGCTTGGTCCACGTCAGCGGCTCGTATGCCTCGAGGTGCTGGTAGATGCGGTCGAGCTTCGCGCGGTCTGCGTCGGTGAACATGTCGTCCTCCTCCAGTGCTTGGCGAACGATGCGGTCCAGATCGAGCGTTCCGGGGCACTCCGTCGGCACGATGGCGTGATGCGGTAGGACGGTCGTACCCACCTGAAGCGTGAGGCTGTGGCGGCTCGCGATCTCGGCGTGAAGGCGGGCCGACGCCGCGTAGAGCGCATCCGTCGGCGCCATCGCCGGCCCGGCCTCGTGCTCGATGCCGATCGACCGCAAGTTAACGTCGTACTTGCCCGCGTGATAGGCAGTGTCGTCCTCGCTCACAAGCTGCGCGATCCGGCCGTCCTGCCCGATGACGTAGTGCGCCGAGAGGGCGCTCCCTGGCGTAAGGAAGCGCCGGACCGCGGCCTCGAACATCACGACGGTCCAGTGGTCGACGATCAATGTGATCGCATTTCCATCACGGCCGACCGTGTAATTGCTGTCGGGGACCGGGCCGCGCCACTGGATTGCCATCTCTCTGGGAAAACGACGTGGCACCCTAGGACGTGATGGCACGTTCCCTAATCGTTGCGTTCGTCCTACTCGCTGCCTGCACTGGTCCAGCGGCGGTCGCACCGACGCCGACACCGAGCGCAACGGCGAAGCCGACATCCTCCCCCACGCCGACCGCCACGCCATCGCCATCTGCGTCGCCGGGCCTCATGCCGATCTTCGACGCGCACCTTCACTACAGCCGAGAGTCGTGGACGGCGTATCCACCCGAGAAGATCAGCGCGCTCATGGACTCGGTGGGCGTGCGCTCAGCGCTGGTCTCGAGCGCGCCCGATGAGGGCACGTTCCGCCTGAAGGCGGTGATGGGCGATCGGATCATTCCCATGCTCGGTCCCTATCGGAACGGGGCGGATGTCTTTTCGTGGGCGCGCGACGGCACGGTCGTCGCGTATGTCCAGTCGGCATACCGACCGGGGATGCACCGCGGCTTCGGAGAATTCCACCTGAATGTCGGTCAGACGGCCCTGCCCGTCGTGAAAAGCGTGCTCGCGTTCGCCGCGCAAAAGAACCTCTTCCTTCAGCCGCATGCCGATGCGCGGGCGGTCGCCGAGCTGCTCGGCGTGGTAGGCGCGGATAGGGTCGTGCTGTGGGCGCACGCCGGCGTCACCGCGACGCCAGATGAGATCGATGCCCTCCTTGCGAAGTGGCCGCACCTGTGGACCGAGCTGTCCCTCCGTGACGACATCGCGCCGCAGGGGAAGCTCGACCCGAAGTGGCGCGCCTTGCTGCTGAAGTACGGTGACCGCTTCATGGTCGGTACAGATACCTGGACCGTCGGCGGCTCGTACACCGCTACTCCGGCACGGTGCATTTCACGAGCACCGATCCGCTCGCGTTGCTCCCATCCGATTACACGTTCAACGCCGGCGACGCGGCCGTCCACAAGTTCTCGGGCGTCACTCTCGTTACTCCTGGCGACCAGACCATCTCCGCGCGCGACGTTGCCGATCCGAGCATCGCTGGCACGAGCACGAACATCAACGTGACGGTGCTGATCCACCTCTAACGGCAGACCGCGGACTCAAGGCCTACGCGGCCTCAGCCTCGGGGGCGATCTCCTCGAGCGAACGGCCGCGCGTCTCCTCGCCGAGCAGCGCGACAGCGCCCGCGGTGATCACGAGCAGCCCCATGAAGAGCGCGAACGTCCCGTTTGTCGCGATCGCAGGAACGAGCACCGGCGTGAGGTACGGGCCGATGATCCCGCCGACGCGACCGACCGCCGCGGCGACGCCCGCGCCGGTGGCCCGTACCGAGGTCGGGTAGAGCTCCGGCGTGTATGTGTAGACGACGCCCCACGCGCCGAGGTTGAAGAACGAAAGGAGTGCGGCCCAGGCGAAGGCGTCCGAACCGGTGCCGGCGTTCCCAAACATGAACGCCGAGCCGGCCGTGCCGAGCAGGTACGCGACGAGCGTTGGCTTGCGACCCCAGCGCTCGACGAGCCAGGCCGCGCTGAAGTACCCCGGAACCTGCGCGAGCGTTGAGAGGAAGAAGAACTCGTTGCTGCGGACTTCCGAGAGCCCGCGTGCCGCGAGGATCGACGGGATCCAGAGGAAGATCCCGTAATACGTGAGCACGACGCCGAACCACAGGATCCAGAGCATCGCGGTGCGTCGCGCGTACCGGGGACTGACGAGGTCGGCCAGGCGCGTGCGACCGGCCCGCGTCGGCGGGACCGCGGGTGCGAGCGTAAGCAGCGCTCCCCCACCCGCGCGCTCGACGCGCCGCACGACCGCGTCGGCCTCCGGAGCGCGTCCGCGCTCCGCGAGGAAGCGCGGCGATTCGGGAAGTGCGCGTCGCAGATACGCGACGTACAACGCCGGCAATGCGCCGACGGCGAAGCCCCACCGCCAGCCGAAGTTTGCGACCACCGTGATCGCGACGATCCCGGCGAGGATCGTGCCGTAGGCCCAGAACGACTCGAGCAGCACGATCATCCGGCCGCGCTGCGCCCGTGGCGAGAGCTCGCTGACGAGGGTCGCGACGACCGGGAGCTCGCCGCCGAGTCCGAGTCCGGCGATGACCCGCGCGGCGAGGAGCGTCTCGAACGTCGGCGCGAGTGCCGATAGCGCGCTGCCGATCGAGAAGACGACGAGAGTGACCGTGAACACCGCGCGGCGGCCGTAGCGATCCGCGAGCCTGCCCGCCGCGGCGGCGCCGATGAACATGCCGACGAAGGTCGCGCTCGCGATGAGGCCGACGCCGGCCGGCTCGAGCTTGAACTCGCTCCGGATCGGCGCGAGCAGGAAGCTCAGCATGAGGACGTCCATCGCGTCGAACATCCAGCCAAGACCGGACAGGATGAGCAGGCGCCAGTGGAAGCTGTTAAGCGGGACGCGGTCGAGCCGCGCGACGAAGGTCTCGGTCGCGGCGCTCAACTCCCGAGGCATCCCTCGGCGGCGAGGAGCTCGGCGTTGAGCACCGAGGCTCCGGCCGCGCCGCGGATGGTGTTGTGCGTAAGCACGACGTACTTGATGCCCATCGCGGGATCCTCGCGCACGCGGCCGACGACGGCAGCCATGCCCCGCTCGGTGTCGCGGTCGAGGACCGGTTGCGGGCGGTCGCGATCCTCGCGCACGTGGATGGGCCGCTCCGGAGCGGTCGGGAGCCTGAGCTCCTGTGGGCGGCCGCGGAACTCGCGCATCGCGTTCTTCACGGCTTCGGGTGATGGTGATCCGCGCAGGGTGAGGCTCACCGTCTCGGTGTGACCATCGCGCACCGAGACGCGGTTGCAGTGCGCCGAGAACGAGAACTCTGCATCGACGAAGCGCTTTCCATCCCACCGCCCGAGGAACTTCTTGCTCTCCGACTCCATCTTCTCCTCTTCCTCGGAGATGAAGGGAACGACGTTGTCGAGCGCGTCGAGCGAGGCGACGCCCGGGTACCCGGCCCCCGAGATCGCCTGCATCGTCGTCACGACCGCGCGCTCGATGCCGAAAGACTTCTGTAGCGGTGCCGCCGCGAGAGCGAATCCGATCGCCGAGCAGTTCCCGTTCGTCACGATCGATCCCGACCACCCGCGCTTGCGGCGCTGCACGTCGAGCGCGTGCATGTGGTTAGGGTTGACCTCCGCGATCAGCAGTGGGACGTCGTCGTCCATCCGATGGGTCTTCACGTTCGAGAAGACGTGATGGCCGGTCTTCGCGAGCTCCGCCTCCCACCGCTCGGCGGCCTCGGAAGGCAGGGCCGAGAAGCAGACCTCCGCGTCGAGGTCGGCCGTGGTCGCCTCGAGGGTCATATCGGCGACGGCTGCAGGCATCTCGCCGGCCCAGTGCCACGGCGTGACGTCGCCGTAACGCTTTCCAGCCTTGCTGTCGCTCGTCGTCAGGGCGCTGATCTCGAACCAGGGGTGACCCGCGAGCAGCCCGATGAAACGCTGCCCGACCGTGCCGGTGGCGCCGAGGATCGCGACCTTGCGCTTGCGCATCGCGGGCAAGTTTGACGTATCAGGCGGTCGTCGCGGCGAGCCACCGGTGCCGGTCGTCGATCCAATGCCGCAGCCGGAGGCCGGCAGCGGCCAGATCGGCGAGCGTCTCGTCGTCATTCAGCACGTACCGGCCCTCGATGCGGATACGCCAGTTCCCGCGGTCGCCGCCGTCGTACTCGACCGACTGCGAGATGAGCGGACCTTCACGTCGCACATCGGACACGCGAATGGTGATCCCCGCAAACTCTCTCTCGGTCGGGCGCGGGTCAACTCCGATCTCGGGGTCGTAGCGCTCGATGAGCACCACGCCATTTGTCGCGACATGGCGTCGGCATGCGGCGAGAAGCGCGAGCCGGCCGGACTCATCCGGTCGATTGATGAGCGTGCTCATGAGGAGCACCGCCCCGAACGTCCGGCCCAGGTCGAGATCCTCGATGCGCGACAGGACCGTCTCGGCACCTTCGATCTCTTCGAGCATCCGCTCGTCGAAATCGACTGCGGTCACGCGATGTCCGAGCCTGATGAGCGCATGGGTGATGCGGCCGGTGCCGGATCCGAGGTCGAGGATCGTCGCGTCTTCGGGAACTTCCCGATGGATGAGCTCGGGCTCGCCGGCAGGCTCGAGGATCCTGCACAGGTCGAAGGGCGCGCCCGGGTCGCGCATTCATCCAGTGTGCTTCGGGGGGACGATGCGACCTTTCTAGGCTGCGGCCCGGACCATCGTGACGAGAAGGTCGGGCGTGACGCGCTGGGCGCGGCTGATGATCGCGCCCTGACTGTCGAGGACGCGGTAGCCGTTCGCAAGCGGCGTCACGTTGTCGGGCACGATCGTGCGGACGTGATCGCCATGCTCGTCGAAGACGAGATAGCTGGGTGTGTAGCGCGCGCGATACGCTTCGCCGATCGCGCTCCCTGCCTTGGTCGGCAGCTCGACCCGGACGAAGTGCGCGGCGCTGCCCAGGCTTGTCGCGGCGAGCTTGATCGTCTGACGGTTCGACATGCAGATGACGCAAAAGTTCGAGTAGAGCTCGACCACGACCGGGCGTCCGCCGCGAATCAGTCGATCGAGGTCGTCCTTCGAACGGATGTCCGCCGCGCCGGGACGCAGCGCCAGCCACACCCCGCCCAGAACGGCGAGATCGATCGCCAGCGTCGCGACGACCGCTGGCAGGGCGGCGCCGCCGACCGGTAGCAGCGTGATCGCGACGCCGAGGACGGTCGGGAGGAGAACGGCGGCGACGACGATGAGGTAGCTGTAGTGGTTGAGCGTCCTCAGCGATGGAACTCCTCGTGGATGAGACGCACCGCCTTCTCACGATCTTTCTCCATCACCACGAGCGAGATGTTGAGCTCGCTGGATCCTTGCGCGATAGCCACCACGTTCACGCCGGCCTTGCCGAGCGCGGTGAAGACACGGGCCGCGACGCCGGGCGTGCCGCGCATCCCCTCGCCCACCGCCGCCACGATCGCCACCGGCCGCTCCACGTCGATCTTCTCCACGTCGTGGCGGCGCAGCTCCGCATTGAACATCTTCTCGAGCGACGCCTTGAGCCTCTCGGTGGCATCGTCGGGGACGACGAGGCAGATCGAGTTCTCGCTCGACGACTGGCTGATCATCATCACCGACACGCTTTCCGCTGCCGCGGTGTCGAATACTCGCGCGGCGAAGCCAGGAACGCCGCTCATGCCGGCGCCCTGGACGGTGATGAGGCCCAAGCCGCCGAGCGACGTCGTGGCCTTCACGACGCTGCCGTCCTGCTGCGTGTCGTGCGTGATCGTGGTTCCGGCGTCGGACGGCGCGAACGTGTTGAGGATCCGCACCGGGATGCCCGCCTCCACCGCGGGCAGCACGGTGCGCGGATGGATCACCTTCGCTCCGAAGTAGCTGAGCTCCGCCGCCTCGGCGTACGAGATCGTCGTGAGGGGCTTCGCGTTCCTCACAAAACGGGGATCCGCGCTCATCACGCCGCTCACGTCGGTGTAGATGCGAAGCTCGTCCGCCTTCGTGGCAGCAGCCAGGACGGCTGCGGAGTAGTCCGAGCCGCCGCGGCCGAGGGTGGTCGTGACGCCATCGACGGTGGAGCCGATGAACCCGGTGACGACGGGTACGACACCGTAGTCGATCCGGGAATCGAGCTCCTTCGACGCGCGTGTCTGCGTCTCTTCGAAGATCGGATTGGCGTGGCCGAACGCTTCGTCGGTGATGATCAGGCCCTCGGCCGAGAGGGCCTCCGCCTTCACTCCCTTGTGGTCGAGCACGGCGGCGACGACGGGCGCGGAGATGCGCTCGCCGTACGAAACGATCGCGTCAAGCGTGCGTGCGGTGCACTCGCGCAGGATCGCGACGCTCTGAAGGAGCGCGTCGGTCCGCTCGGTGAGGTCCGCGATCTCCTTGAGCACGTCCGCGGATTCGAAGCCGAGCGCATCAGCGATGAGATTTCTGTGCGCCGCGGAAAGGGCTTGAAGGGTGTCCTGCGCGCTCTGGGCATCCCCTGCCTCGGCCGCTCGTGCGGCGCCGATCAGCGCATCCGTGGTTCCGGCCGTCGCCGACACGACGACGATGCGCTCGCCCTTGGTGGCCTTCACGATCTCGGCGACGCGCAGGAGGGCGGCTGGCGACGCCACCGACGTGCCGCCGAACTTCAGGACGGTGCGCGTCACGTGCCGCTCCGTGCGATGGCGATCACGTCGCCGAGTATCGCGGACGCGGTGGCGTCGCCCCCGGCGCCGGGGCCGCTCCAGACGAGCCGCGAGACGAGGTCGCCCTCGAGCGTGATCACGTTCGTCGGACCTGTCGCCTGCCCCTCGAGCGACTCCGCGGAGACCTCTTCTGGCCCGACTCGGGCCTTCGTTGCCCGATCGCCGAAATCGGCCACGGCGAGATACCGGATGCGCGCGCCGCGCGCGGCAGCCCCGGTCAGCTCGGATGCGGCAATGCCACGCAGGGTTGCCCGCCGCACGTGGTCGGGATGGAAGTGGCGGCCCTCGAGGATCGAGATCAGGATCGCCAGCTTGTACGCCGCGTCGTGTCCGTCGACATCGTTGGTCGGATCGGCCTCCGCGTATCCCGCGGCCGTGGCCTCGGCGAGTGCCTCATCGAACGACTTGCCGGTCTCCATGCGCGAGCAGATGTATGTGGTCGTCCCATTCAGGAGGCCGCGGAGCACCCGTGGCCGGACCGCTCCGAGGCCCCGCATCCCTGCGATCACCGGCACCGCGGCGGCGACCGCGGCCTCGAAGCGCAGCTCGCGCTTTGCGAGGCGCGCGGCCTCGTGGACCGCGTTCCACTCCTTCGCGACGAGCTCCTTGTTCGCCGTGACCACATGCTTCCGACGTTCGAAGGATCCGAGCACGAGTTCGCCCGCGGGATCTGTTCCGCCCATGACCTCGACGACGATCGCGATATCGGGATCGTCGAGGATCGCGTGTGGATCGGTCGTGACCGGGACGTCGCCGGCGTCGCGAGGGCGTTTGAGATCGCGTACCGCCGCCGCGACGAGCGTGAGTGGCCGGCCAGCCGCGGCATCGATGCGCCGCGAGCGGTCGGCGAACGCGCGGGCAACCGCCGATCCGACCGTGCCGAGCCCGAGGAGACCGACGCCGAGCGGCTTCGCGCTCACGAGGGTCTACCCCACGCGACCACGCCGACCACGTCGAAGCGGATCCGATCGATGTGGTGGCGCGCGAGCACCGCACGTGCCTCGCGCTCGAACGCGTCGGCACGCTCGCCAAGCGTGGCCCGCGAAAGCGAGCTCGTGCTCGCGAGCATCGCCATGTAGTCATCGACCGATTGCTCGAAGGGCACGGGCCGGGTCCGGTGGTCGCCTTCCCGCGCGAAGTGCCCCGTGCGTTCGAGGCTCGCGATGAGCGCGGCGAAGTCGTCGTGATGCTCCAGCGCCGAGTGGCGCCGAATTACCGACAGGAACTCGTCCCGGTTCGGCCCTTCAGGATGCACGTTCTCCATGTCGACGATGGCGAGCAGCGCCCCCGAGGTGAGTGCGTCCCGAAAGCGCCGCATGACGACCTCGGGGTCCATCCAGTGGATGCTCGCGCCCGCGGTGATGAGACCGTAGGGAGGCGCAAGCGGAGCGTCCTCCGCGTTTCCGAGGATCCAGCGAATGCGGGGCTCGTTGCCCGTAAGGCGCCGAGCCTCTCGGAGCATCGCCTCGGAGGGATCGACCGCATCCACGCGGCTGGCGAAGGCAGCGAGTCCGCGTGTCATCGCGCCGCTTCCGCACCCCGCGTCGAGCACGGTCCGCGGCGAGGTGAGGAGGCCCTTGAGGACGGTGAAGACCTCGGCCGGATAAGGCGGGCGGTATATGTAGTTCCGCACCACCTCCACATCGGCGAACGCCCGGCCCAGCTCGCGCGGGTAGTTGACGCTCACCCGATCGCCTTCTCCAGCAGGTCGAGCGCGGCCCCGACGGACGCGAGGCGGTTGCCCTCGCGGTCGTATGGCCACTGATGCTTCTTCACGGCGCTGTGCGCATCGCTATCGACCGCGACGTACGTGAGCCCGACCGGTTTGCCCGGCGTGGCACCACCCGGTCCGGCGATGCCCGTGATCCCGAGGCCGATCGTCGCGCTCAGGCGCGACCGAGCACCGCGCGCGAGGGCGCCCGCGACCACTGACGAGACCGCGCCATGACCGTGGATGAGGTCCGGCGCAACGTCGGCGTAGATCGTCTTGGCCTCGTTCGAGTACACGACCGCGCCGCCTTTGAAGTGGTCGCTCGAGCCGCCGTGCGCGGTGAGCACGCTGGCCAGCAGCCCGCCGGTGCAGGACTCCGCGGCTGCGACCGTCAACTTGCGGCGGCGCAGACGCGTCTGGAGGGGCTTCATGCGCTCCTCCAGCTCGGCCAGGGTCGGCGCGCGTTTAGGCGGCACGACGTACGAGCATGACGCCTGAGAGCACCGTGAGCAGGGCGGCGGCGACAAGCAACGCGCCGGCGGCGGTCGCAAGCCCGGCTGAGGGCCACGCCAGGCTCGCCAGCAGAGCGGCCGCGGCGATGACTTGCAGGACGGTCTTGGCCTTGCCATCGGCGCTGGCGGCGAGGCCGGGCGAGCGCACGCGAACCTCGACCGCGACGAGCTCGCGTGCGACCACGATGGCGACGGGCCAGGCCGGCGCCGCTCCCTGCACGGCAAGCGCAGCGAGCGTGCCCACGATCAGGATCTTGTCCGCCAGTGGGTCGAGGAACGTTCCCAGCGCGGTCACTTCATGCCGCCGCCGGGCGAGCGGTCCGTCGACGAGGTCGCTCAGCGAGGCGAGGGAAAAGACTGCCAACGCGAGCGCGGGGTGGCCAAGCGCGATGAACCACACGACAGGCGCGACGAGGCCGGCGCGGGTCATCGAGATGGCGTTCGGAAGGGTCACTGCGCGACGAAGACGCGCTCGACGACCTCCCCTTGGCGTCCGAGGCTCGCGATCAGCTGCCCGTTGTAGATGACCTGTGTGTTCGCGGCGTTGCCGCTCTTGATGCGCACTTCTTTGCCGGTGAAGACAGCGGTCTCTCCGGGGTGGTAGACGCGGCCGGTGCCCTGGACGTCGGTCCCGTCAACCGTCGCGAGGATCCACGCGTCGCCGCCGTTCACGAATACGTTCACGACGGCCGCGGTGTACGCGACGACGACGTTGCGCGTTTCCTCGACCGTCCCGCCGGCGCTGTTGCGAGCGACGACGCGGAACGACTGCGGGCCTGCGGGGAGGTAGTAGCGCGCTGTCCACGTGCCGTCCGGATTCACGCTGACCGGGATGTTATTCACCTGAACGCTCGTCACGCTGCGATCGACGCGGCCGCTCACCGGGACGAACGTGT
>VBIL01000162.1:47820-51743 GCA_005879975.1 Chloroflexota bacterium | reverse complement strand
ACCGGGTCATGGTCGTCCCGTATCTCTCCAACTTCGAGGATCTCCGTCGCAACCTCGGGCTCTACCGCGAGGCGTTCGCGGCCGCGAACCCGGGGCTGGCGATCCCGCGCGTCCAGATGTCCTTCCACATGCACGCGGCCGAGACCGACGGTCAGGCCATTGCCGAGGCGACCCCGCAGATGGAGCAGTACGTCGGCCTCTTCAAAGCGAGCGCCTCGGCCTGGCGAAGCCGGCGCTCGAGCGCGTATCCCGGCTACGAGGAGCTCGTCCAGCAGCTCCAGACGATGACGATGGAGCGCGTCCAGCGCGAGCGCCGCGGATTCATCGGCTCGCCCCAGACGATCGTCGCGCTGATCCAGAACGCGGTCGAGCTCTTCGGCGACATCGAGCCGAGCCTCTCGGTACTGTGGGGCAACATGTCCTATGAGGCCGCTGAAAGAAGCCTTCGTGTCTTCGCCGGCGACGTCATGCCGCGGTTTGCGCACGCGCCGGCGACCAGGGCTGCGCGCTGACAAGCCGTGCCGGTCAGCCGCGATATTTATCGTGCGATCTCCGCCTCCTTTCCGACCGGCATCCTGATCGTTGCGACGCTCGACGAGAACCACGCGCCGAAAGGCCTGCTGAGCCAGGCATACATCGGCCTCTCGACGGATCCCCCGCTGATGCTGATCTCGATCGACCGGACGTCACGAACGCTTCCCGCGCTCCAAAAACGGCGCGCCTTCGTCATCAACTTCCTGCGCGAAGGCGCCGAAGATCTCGCGACGCTCTTCGCCTCGAAGTCCGACGACAAGTTCCGCGGCGTACGCTGGCAGCCATCGCCGGAGGCCGACGGTTCCCCGATCCTGCGCGAGG
This sequence comes from Chloroflexota bacterium, assembly GCA_005879975.1. Classification (GTDB taxonomy): domain Bacteria; phylum Chloroflexota; class Limnocylindria; order P2-11E; family P2-11E; genus 3-1-20CM-2-70-9. The sequence continues at coordinate 50,888 of VBIL01000162.1, read as the reverse complement.
TGTCGGTCGCTTACGCAGCCTGCCGCGTCAGCGAGTCTCGCGAGGCGGGTGACCACTGGATCTTCATCGCGAGCGTCGAGGCAGGTGAGGTCCTTGGAGGAACGCCCCTCATGTACTACCGCCGCACGTACGCCGCCTGGTCGGCGGAGCGGCCCGCGCCGCCCGTGGAAGGAGTGAGCTGATGCGCATCTGCACCTTCGACGCGAATGGAACGACGCGGGCCGGTGTGATCGCCGGGGACGGCACCGTCATGCCGGTGGGCGAGCTCGTTCGTGGGGCACCGGAGGACGTGCTCGGTCTCATCGCTGCGGGCCCGGCGACGTGGGACCGCGTGCGTGCGGCGGCGGCAAAGGCGAAGGGCGGGACCCCGGCGGACGGCGCGAAATTGCGCGCTCCGATCCCGCTGCCGCGCCGCAACGTCTTCTGCGTAGGCTGGAACTACAGCGAGCACTTCGAGGAAGGAAAGAGCTTTCGCGAGCGATCGGCGCAGCCGGGCGCGGAGGCAGTTCCCGAGTTCCCGTCGCTCTTCTCGAAGAACCCGGCGACGGTGACCGGCCCCGATGCGCCGGTGCTCTTTCCGGCCCCGCACTCGGATCAGCTCGACTGGGAGGTCGAGCTCGCGGCGATCATCGGCCTGGGCGGCCGGGACATCTCCGAAGCCGACGCGATGCGCCACGTCTTCGGCTACACCTGCGCGAATGATGTCTCGGTCCGCGATGTACAGCGCCGGCACGGCGGCCAGTGGTTCAAAGGAAAGAACTTCGACACGCATCTGCCGCTCGGGCCGTGGATCGTGACGGCTGACGAGCTCGACCCAGGCGATCTTGCGATACGGACGCGTGTGAACGGCGTGACCAAGCAGGACTCGCGGACCCGCTACATGGTCTTCAAGCTGCCGCGCATCATCAAGGAGATCTCGGCCGGGTGCGAGCTCTGGCCGGGCGACATCATGATCACGGGCACGCCCTCGGGTGTCGGCTTCGCGCGGACGCCGCCGGAGTACCTCAAGGTCGGCGATACCGTAGAGGTCGAGATCGAGGGCATCGGCGTCTTGCGCAACTTCGTGCGGGGGAGGACCTAGATGCTCGACGCATTCACCTGGTACAAGCAGTCGACCTTTCGGTGGAAGGGCGAGAAGCTCGTGGTCTATATCGATTCGTGGGGCCTGACCGATGATCTTCCGCCCGCTGATCTCCTGCTGATCACGCACGCCCACGGCGACCACTTCGCGCCGGACGACATCGCGCGCGTGAAGACCGACAAAACGGTCATCGTCGCGCCGCAGGACGTGGCGCGGGAGCTTTCGGGCAATGTGAAGCCGGTCAAGCCGGGCGATCGCATCGATGTGGCCGGCGTGAAGATCGAAGCCGTCCCTGCCTACAACACCGACCCCGCGCGGCTCGAGGCGCATCCGAAGAGGAACAACTGGGTCGGCTACGTGCTCCAGCTCGGCGGAAACACCTATTACCACGCGGGCGATACCGACCACCTGCCAGAGCTCGACCGCATCAACACGGACGTTGCGTTCCTGCCTATCGGCGACGGCGGCTACGTCATGACGGTCGACGAAGCGGCCGGGATGGCGAAGGCGCTCAAGCCCAAGTTCGCGGTGCCGATGCACTATGGCTTTTTCCCGGGTGTCGGCGTGCCGGCGGACGGCGAGCGCTTCAAGAAGGCGGCCTCCCCGATCGAGGTCAAGGTATTCAAGCCAGTGCACCCCTTCGCCAACACTTAGCCCGAGATATCCTCGAGTGACGATGGCGACGCGCGTCAGTCAGATCACCAGCCTGAACCCCGCGACCGAGGAGGTCCTCGCGACCTTCGATCCTTACACGCCCGACGAGGTGGAGGACGCGGTCGTCGAGGCGCAGGAGGCGTTCCTGGAGTGGCGGGAGGGAGCCATCGCCGAACGCGAGCCCTTCATGCGCAAGCTTGCCGCGCTGCTCCGCGAGCGCGCCGATCGCTACGGCCGGCTCATCACGATCGAGATGGGAAAGCCGATCGGCGAGGCCAGGGCGGAGATCGAGAAGTGCGCCTGGGCATGCGACCACTTCGCCGAGAACGCCAAGCGTTACCTCGCCGACGAGCGGATCCCATCCACCGCACGCCAGAGCCTCGTCGCATTCGAGCCACTCGGAGTGGTGCTCGCGGTGATGCCGTGGAACTTCCCGTTCTGGCAGGTCGTCCGGTTCGCGGCGCCGGCGCTGATGGCCGGCAACGCGGCGGTCCTGAAGCACGCCTCCAACGTGCCGCAATGTGCGCTTGCGATCGAAGAGGTCGTGCGCGACGCCGGTTTCCCCGAAGGGCTGCTGCGGACCGTCCTGGTGTCCGGCGGCGCGATCGAGCCGCTCATCGCGGATGAGCGTATCCGTGCGGTGACCCTCACCGGCAGCTCCGACACCGGATCGCGCATCGCCGAGCTCGCCGGCCGCGCTCTCAAGAAGACCGTTCTGGAGCTCGGAGGATCGGACCCGTTCATCGTCCTCGCCGACGCCGACGTCGATGCCGCGGCGACGACCGGCGCCCGCGCCCGCAACCAGAACGCTGGTCAGTCCTGCATCGCGGCGAAGCGCTTCATCGCGGAGCGCGCGATCGCCGACGACTTCGAGCGCAAGTTCGCGAATGCCGTCGAGGATCTTGTGGTCGGCGATCCTCTGGATCCGAAGACCCAGATCGGCCCGCTCGCCCGGCGCGACCTTCTCGAAGCGCTCGAGCGACAGGTGGATGCGTCGGTTCGCATGGGCGCGCGGATCCTCACCGGCGGCGAGCGCCTCTCGGGGCAGGGCTTCTTCTACCGTCCGACCGTTCTCACGGACGTCACGCCGAATATGCCGGTCTTCAGGGAGGAAACGTTCGGGCCGGTGGCGGCCGTCCTCCGCGTCCGCGACGCCGACGAAGCCGTGCGCGCCGCGAACGACTCCGCATACGGTCTCGGCGCATCGCTGTGGACGCGCGACGCCGCGCGCGGCGACCGGCTCGCGCGCAAGATCGAGACCGGGAGCGTCTTCATCAATGGGATGGTCGCGTCCGATCCGCGGCTGCCGTTCGGAGGCATCAAGCGATCCGGT
>VBIL01000162.1:0-47784 GCA_005879975.1 Chloroflexota bacterium | reverse complement strand
GCGTTCGGGATCCGTGAGTTCACGAACATCCAGACGATCTGGATCGGTCCCGCGGAGACGCAGCAGCCGACATCCAAACCAGCCGAGTGACCAGCACGCGTTCGGCGACCGAGGCCGATGCGGCGGCGATCGCCCGCATATACAACGAGGGCATCGCCGATCGCCTAGCCACGTTCGAGACCGAGCCGCGAAGCCCGGACGACATCGCGCACATCCTGAAGGAGCGGACCGGGCGCTGGCCGACGGTCGTTGTCGAGCGGGACGGCACTGTGATCGCGTGGGCAGGGGCCAGCGAGTACCGGCGGCGGCCGTGCTATGCGGGGGTCGCGGAGTTCTCGGTCTACGTCTCCCGCGCGGATCGCGGGGCCGGCGCCGGCCGCGCCGCGATGGAGGCGCTCGTCGCGGCGTGCGAGCAACGCGGCCTCTACAAGCTCGTCTCGCGGGTCTTCCCGGAGAACGAGGCGAGCCGGAAGCTGCTCGCGCGCGTCGGCTTCCGTGAGGTCGGGACGTATCGGCGGCACGCGAAGCTCGACGGCGAGTGGCGCGACACGGTCATCGTTGAACGACTCGTCGGTGAGGCGGCGGATTGAACGTCGCCCAGCTGCTCGTGAAATGTCTTGAGAACGAGGGCACCAAATACGTGTTCGGCATCCCAGGCGAGGAGACGCTCGCGCTGAATGCCGCCCTCGCCGATAGCGAAAAGATCCGTTTCGTCCTCACGCGTCACGAACAGGGCGCTGCGTTCATGGCCGACGTGTACGGACGCCTTTCGTCCTACCCCGGCGTATGTCTCGCCACCCTCGGGCCGGGCGCGACCAACCTGCTAACGGGCGTCGCGGATGCCCATCTCGACCGCGCTCCGCTCGTCGCGATCACCGGGCAGGCGGGGCTCGAGCGCTCCCACAAGGAATCGCACCAGTACCTCGACATCGTCCGCATGTTCGGGCCGGTCACGAAGTGGAGCACCCGGATCACAGTCGCCGAAGCCACACCCGAGGTGGTGCGAAAGGCTTTCCGGCTTGCGCGCCTGGAGAAGCCCGGCGCGACGCACATCGAGATCCCGGAGGACGTCGCGGCGGAGGACATCGACATGCAGCCTCTCGAAGTGCGGCGGACGTCCTATCCAAGAGCGCAGGACGAGGCGATCACCCGCGCCCTGGAGCTCATCAAGCAGTCGAAGGCGCCAGTCATCCTGGCCGGCAACGGCGTCGCGCGGCGTCATGCGGCGGGCCACCCCGCGGTCGATGCGCTCCGGCGGTTCGTGCGGCGGAGCGGCATCTACGCGACCCACACCTACATGGCAAAGGGCGTCCTCGATCCGTACGGCCCCCATTCGCTCCCCGCCGCCGGCCTCCAGCGGCCGGGGGCCGATCTCGCCAACATCCCGCAGCTCGATGGCGCCGACCTCGTCATCGCGATCGGATACGACCTCGTGGAGTGGGCCCCCTCGCTCTGGAATCCCAAACGCGACAAGGCGGTCATTCATGTCGATAGCACCGCTGCCGAGCTCGACGGCCACTATCAACCCTCGGTCGAGCTCGTGGGCGAGCTCGACGAATCCCTGGGCCTGCTCGCCGAGCGCGTGGAGGAACGCACCGACCGTCAGCCACGCGTCGTGACCAGGTCCGCGCCGGTCGCGCGGGACACATCCGCGCCCCTGACGCCTCAGCACGTGGTCGGCGCGCTCCGTGAAGCGCTCGCGCCGGACGACATCGTCGTCAGCGACGTTGGGGCGCACAAGGTCTGGCTCGCGAGGCTCTATCCAACACCGGTTCCGAACACCGTCGTCGTGTCCAACGGGCTCGCCTCCATGGGCATCGCCTTGCCGGGTGCCATCGCCGCGAAGCTGGTGTTCCCCGATCGCAAGGTCGTCGCCTTCTCCGGCGACGGTGGTTTCCTCATGAACGTGCAGGAGCTCGAGACGGCGAAGCGTCTCGGGACCGCGATCGTCTGCGTGGTCCTCGTTGACGATCGGCTCGGGGTCATTGAGGCGAACGAGCGGCGGCTCTTCGGTCGCACGTTCGCGACGGAGTTCGGCAATCCCGGATTTGTCGAGCTGGCCCGCGCGTTCGGGATAGCCGGATTCGCGGTTCCGACCGCGCGGGAGCTCTTTCCGACGCTCCGGCGGGCGCTCGACCTCGGGGAGCCGGCGCTCGTCGCCGTGCCGTGGGACCACCGTGCGAACGAGCGGATGGCCGACAAGCTCGCCTAGTCGCGAGGAGGCAGGCCCACCGTCCGTCGCCAGTGCTGCTGGCCGAGCTCGAACCCGATCGCGCAGCCGAGATCCACGAGTTCCTCTTCCGTAAAGTGCCGGTGCAGCCGCGCCCAGAGCTCGTCGGTGGCGCGATCGGAGTCGAACGCGATCGCGTCGGCCCACTCCAGAGCGCTGCGGTCTCGTTCTGGATACCGGCCGATGTCCATGACGTCAGGGTCGTCCGCCAGGTAGCGGAAGCAGAGGTCCTTGAGGCGCTGATCGACGACGCCTCGCTCGAGGACGTTCTCACGGATTTCGCGCCAGCTTTCGAGCGCGGCCGGCACCGTGGCTCGGATGTCGTCGGCGGTCCCCAGGAGGTGTGCCACTAGCTCTTCGCCTTCTCCGGCGCGAGGCCGGCGCGCGGTTCAGCGGGAAGCTCGCCGTGCCCGACAGCCCAGGTCTTGATCACGCGCTGTTGCCCGTAGGTGACCGCGATGAACGAACCGAGCTCGACGATCTGCGCGTCGGTGAGGTGCTCGCGGAGCCCTGACCACACGCGCTGGTCCGCCCCTTCTGGATCCCACACCAGCATGCTCGTGTAGAGGAGCGCCGCCTTTTGCCGGGGCGTGAAACGGACCGAACGCTCGAAGTTGAGAAGCTCTTCGTAGTCCGCCTCGGTCAGCCCCTGCTCTCCGCCCCGGAGAGACCGCTGGGATCCTCAGTAGTTGCAGTCGATGGTCTTCGAGACGTAGACGCGGCAGAGCTCCTTAAGCGAGTGTTCGAGGATCCCCTGGCGAAAGATCCGCTCCCAGGCCCGGGAGAACGCCTTCGCGACCGCGGGCACATGGGAGCGAATCGCCTGGGTCTCGGGTCGCGGCGTACCAAAGCGGCGGGCCTGCTCCATGTACAGGCGGAGCTCGGGATCTGCGAGACGCGCCTCATCGACGTAGCTGATCCGCGCCACCTTCGCGATGCTAACGCGTCACCTGAGCCACACGAGATCGCCGAATGAGAAGGCGTCGCTCTGAGCGAGCTTGTTCAGCTCGCGCGTAGCGACGGTGAGTTGCGAGACCTGTCCGCCGAGCGCAAAGCCGATCTTCGTGCCGTCCGGCGACCAGACCGGCGTGACGTCGTCAAATGTCTCTCCTATCGACGTGATGCTCGATCCGTCACAGGGAGATAGATAGACCTCAGAAGGGATCCCGAGGTGGGCGGTATGCGATCCCGCGAACGTTCCATTCACGAGCGTGCGGCCGGCGCCGGAGAATACGATCTGGCAGCCGGTGGGCGCGAAACGCGGAGTCTGCATGTAGAAGAAGCGGTCCTTCACCTTGAAGAACGGTTTCCCGTTCATGCCGTCCGCGTCTGCTACCCATAGCGTGTCCACCTGACTGCGGATCAGGTGTACGAAGACGAGGGTCTTGCCGTCCGGCGAGATGGTCGGGTCCGTGCCGTCGACCAGGACTTGTTTTCGTTCGCCGGTCTGAAGGTCAAGCCGCTCGATGCTGTCGTCGTTCACCGGCGTACCGGCTCGCAAGACGCTTGAGCGGCGCTGGAAATACAGGAACCGCCCGCTCGGATCGAATGCCGGCCCGGAATAGAAAGTGTTCTCCTGCTCGTGCGTCACGATCTTCTGTAAGCCCGAACCGTCCACGTTCACGAGATAAATGTCCGAGCCGAAGCCGTTCTGCGTCGCCTGCGAGATATTCGTGAGGACGAAGGCGATCTGGCGGCCGGCGGGATGTACTGTCGCGCCCGACGCGAAGGTTTGCGGCGGCAGATCGACGAGCTTCCCGATCACCCGTCCGTCCTTATCGAGCGTGAGCATGCCGGTCAGGACGGCAAGGACGTACGTGGCTCGTGTGCCACTCGCCGATGCCGCCGGCACGCCCGCCGACGGCGTCGCGCCGGACGCCGCCGGGGATGGCGCGACCGTGCCCTGACAGGCGGTCGCGAATCCGAGCGCCAGGAGCAAGAGCGCTGGTCGGCGGAGCACCACAAAAGCCTATTCCCCGTGGTCAGCCGAAAACAATCGATTGCCTATACTCCGGCCGACTCCCGCGGGGCTCGCCGTATCGTGACTTCCGAAGGAGTGCGAGTGACGGAACCGCGCATCACGATCATCGACGTCGCTCGTGCGGCGAGCGTGCATCCGTCCACCGTCTCGCGGGTGCTGAACAGGCGCGCCGAGCTCAGCCTGCTCCCGGAGACCCGGCAACGCGTGATCACAGCCGCCCGGCGCCTGGGGTACCGGCCCTCCGCCTTGGCGCGAAGCCTCCGCCTGCAGCGCACGTTCACCCTCGGGATGCTCGTGCCCAACATCGACAACCCGTTCTTCCCACCGATCATCAAGGGCGTCGAGGACACCGCGCACGCGCGCGGGTACAACCTCGTCCTCTGCAACACGGAAGACTCGTCGGAGCGCGAGGATGCCTATCTGCGAGTCCTCCGCGAGCGGCAGGTCGACGGCATCCTGATCGCTTCGAGCTTCATGGCCGACGCGACCATCGCGGAGCTGCGGCGCGACCGGTTTCCGTTCGTGCTCGTGAACCGGGGCACGCGCGGCAGCGACGACCTCGCGGTGCTCGTAGACAACGAGAAGGGGGTCGCCGCGGCCCTCGATCACCTCGTCGACCTCGGCCATCGGCGAATCGGCATCGTCGCCGGGCCCCAAACGACGATGACCGGCCGCCAGCGCCTCACTGCCGCGCGCGTCACCCTGCGCGCTCGAGCGGTCAAGCTCGATCCGGCGCTCGTCTCGGTGGCCGAAGCGTTCTCGCAGGAGGCGGGCTACCGGGCGGCGCGGCGCCTTCTTGTGGGCGTCGAGCCGCCGACCGCGGTCTTCGGGGCCAACGACCTGCTCGCGATCGGCGTCCTGCGTGCGGCGCGCGAGGCGGGACTCGAGTGCCCAGCCGACCTGTCGCTGGTGGGGTTCAATGACATGCCGCTCACCGAATTCTTCGGCCCGCCGCTCACCACCGTTCACGTTCCACAGCGTGAGATGGGGGTCCGCGCCGCGGACCTCTTGATCGCGCAGATCGAGGGCAAGCCCGCGGCTACGCGTCGCGTGACAATGGACGTGCACCTCGTCGTCCGGGGCTCGACCGCCGCGCTCTCTCGATCTCAACAGAAGACGGCATGAGATGAACCGGATCGTCGTCGAGAGCGCCACGAAGCGCTTCGGCTCGGGCGTCCTCACCGTGTTCGAGGGTCTCGGGCTTGCCGTCCGCGACAAGGAGACGCTCTGTATCCTCGGACCGTCCGGCTGCGGAAAGACCACGCTGCTCCGCTGCATGCATGGGCTCGCGCACCTCGACGGCGGTCGGATCGTGATCGACGACCTGGAGGTGCGAGCGCCGCGCCGCAACGTCGCGATGGTGTTCCAGCACTTCGGGCTCATGCCGTGGAAGCGTGTGAGCGAGAACGTCGCATACGGAGTCGAGCTCGCCGGGCTGCCTCGGACAACGATCGACGAACGCGTCGGTCGCTACACCGAGATGGTCGGCTTGACTGGCTTCGAGCGCTCCTACCCGTATCAGCTCTCGGGCGGGATGCAGCAGCGCGCGGGCCTCGCCCGCGCTTTGGCCCTCGAGCCGGACATCCTGCTCATGGATGAGCCATTCGGCTCGCTCGACGCCCAGACCCGCGAGATCTTGCAGGACGAGCTCCTGCGCATCTACCAGCAACAGCCGCGCACGATGGTCTTCATCACGCACTCGATCGAGGAGGCAATCGCTCTCGGCGATCGCATCGTCGTTCTCACCGCGCGCCCAGCGCGCGTGCGCGACACCATCCTCGTCGACATCCCGCGGCCGCGCACCGTCGCGAGCGTCGTGGCGCACCCGCGCTTCGTCGAGCTCCGCGATCACTGCTGGCGCCTCCTTCGCGAGAGGCTCGTGGCGTGACCGTTCCTCGGGTCGGCGAGGTCAATGCGCGTGCGCGGCCGATCTCACCCGCACGGCGATGGTGGCGGGCGCGGCCGTCGGATTGGATGGTCCGCGCCGCGTCGGTCCTTGCGGTGCTTGGGATCTGGGAGCTGTTCGGGCCGCTCCTGAATCCGATCATCCTGCGACCGCCGAGCCAGATCTTCCGAGCATTCGTCGACCTCATCGCCAACGGCGAGCTTGGGGTCGCGATGGTGCAAAGCATGCGCGTCTTCGGGGCCGGGCTGGCGATCGCGCTCGCCGCCGGAATCACCCTCGGGATCGTCTCTGGGCGCTCGCGCGTGGTCTACAACGTTCTCGACCCGTGGATCAGCGCGCTGTACTCGGTGCCATCGGTCGCGCTCGTTCCGCTGATCGCCGTCGCATTCCAGTACTCCGGCGACGCACCACGGGTGGCGACGGTCGTGCTTTTCGCTATCTTCCCGATCCTCATCAACACCCAGCAGGGCGTCCGCAACGTCGATCCGGGCCTCCTCGAGGTGGCGCGCGCGTTCAACACCAGCGAGCGCCGGCTCTGGGGCGACGTGATCGTCCCGGCGGCGATGCCCTTCATCTTCACGGGCATCCGCCTGGCGATCGGCAGAGCTCTGATCGGCATGATCGTCGCGGAATTCCTCGTTGGCCTTGCGGGGCTCGGCTACCTCATCATCGTGTACCAGAACACCTTCCGGATCGACAAGATGTTCGTGCCAGTGATCGTGGTCGCCGCGTTCGGTATCGCGCTCATGGGTCTCGTGCAGTTCGTCGAGAGCCGCGTCGCACCTTGGACGCGACGCGAGCAGTAGCAGGAGGGGCAACATGCGATACCAGCTCGTACTCGGCGTGATCCTCGCGACCGTACTCGGGGCATGCGCGGGAGGTGGAGGAACGACGGCGCCGTCAGCCTCGCCGACCGTGACCACGGCGGCGACCGCGACCGCCGCCGCGAAGGCCACGTGTCAAGCGACGTCGGTGAAGATCGCCGTACCGGTGACGCCGCCGAACGTGGTACATCTCCCGCCGTACGTCGCGCAGGAGCTGGGCTACTTCAAGGATGAGAACCTGACCGTCGAGCTCGTGCGGTTCGAAGGTGGGGTGGGGGCGCTCAGGTCGATGGCGGCAGGCGGCGTGAACATGGCTGGGACCTCGACGGAGCCGGTCATCAGCGCGATCAGCCAGGGCGTCGCGGTGAAGATCGTCAACACGTATTCACCGAACATCAGCCAGGTCTTCGCGGTGCGCGACACCATCAAGACGCCCGCCGACCTCAAGGGCAAGAAGATCGGGATCCAGGAGCCGGGTGGCTTCGCCGACGCGCTCTCGCGGGCGTATCTGCAGAAGAATGGCATCAGCGCCTCCGACGTGCAGTTTGTGACCACTACCACGGCGGCTCGTGTGCAGCAGCTCGTGTCCGGAGGCCGGATTACCAGTACGCGGTCTACGCCGTGCCTGGCGCAGAGGCGAAAAGCGCGCTCACCGAGTGCATGCTCCGCGCGATCATCCGCGCGAATCGGGCGATGTACGACCCGGCGCTTCGCGCGCGGATCCTTGAGATGGCCGTCCGCGAGACGAAAGCCGACCGCGATGTGGTCGAGGCTGCCTACAAGACGCTGGAGAGCGCCAAGGCATGGCCGCAGAACGAAGGCATTCCCCAGAAGAACGTCGATGGCACGGTGAAGAGCCTGTTGGACCTCAAGCAGATCGACCGCACGATCTCGTTCGCGGACGCGGTCGACCTCACGCTCTCGAACAAGATCGTGCAGCAGCTCGGCAAGGTGGACTGGCCGTACTGACGCGGGGGCGAAACGGATGACGCGACTCGTCGACCTCACGCAACCGTGGGGCGATCGGATGCCGACGTGGCCGCAGTTCGCGTCCATCGAGGTGACCGACATCACCACGCATCATCGTGACGGGAAAAGCACGGTCCTGGTGAAGACGAACATGCACACCGGCACCCACATCGACGCGCCCATCCATTACTGGCCGACGGGCAAGGATCTCGGAGCGATCCCGATCCAGGATCTCTACGGCACGGCTCTGGTGATCGACCTTCGGCCGATCACCAAGCCGTGGTCGTACTACTCGACCAAGGATGTCCTGGGCTGCCTGCCGAAGGGCGAGCAGATCCGCGATGGGGACATCGTCCTCCTCTATACGGGCTGGGACCGCTACAACTGGACGAAGCCCACGCGGGACGACGTCATGTACTTCGATCGTCATCCCGGGCCGCAGCCGGAGGTCTGCGACTACCTCATCTCGAGGCACGTCAAGATGATCGGTGGCGACCTCGCGTCGATGGATCACTCCCTGCACGTGCGGGTCCGTTACTTCCGCCCGGACCTCGTGAAGGAGTACGAGAAAGAGACCGGGAAGCCGGTCGACGAGACCCTGCCGATGAAAGACTTCGAGCACATCCATTACCACATGGCCAAGGAGAACATCCCCATGCTCGAGAACCTCGGAGGCGAGCTGGCGGACGTGGCCGGGCGACGGGTCGATGTCGGCGCGTTCCCGTGGCGGTGGATCGGGGGCGAGGGCTGCATCTGCCGCGTCGTCGCCTTCATTCCCTAAAGATGCTCGCGCTCGTCCTCACCGCCCCGCACGAGTTCGTGGTCAAGGAAGTCCCCAGCCCGTCGCCGAGACCCAATGAGGTCCTCTGTCGAGTCCGCGCGATCGCGATCTGCGGTACCGACGTGGAGATCATCGAAGGGAGCTTCAAGGGCCGCTGGCCGAAGGCCTACCCCTTCATCCCGGGACACGAGTGGTCGGGCGAGGTCGTCGAAGCGGGAGAGATCGCCCGCGAGTTCGGGTTCGTTCCCGGCACGCGCGTCGCGGGGACCTCGCACTCCGGGTGCGGATACTGCCGCATGTGCCGGATCGGCCGCTACAACCTCTGCCTGAACTACGGCCGCGAAGACCTGGGACACCGGCAGTACGGGCACTACACGCAGGGCGCGTACGCGGAATTCGTGACGCAGACGATCAAGAGCGTCTTTAGGATCCCCGACGCGATGCCGTTCGACGTGGCCGCGCTCTGCGACACGGCCTCGATCGCGCTGCACTCCGTGAAGCGCGCCCACATCGATCCCGGCGACACGGTGGCCTCCGTCGGGTCGGGGGGCATGGGCCTTCTCGTCGGCATGTGTGCAAAGGCGCTCGGTGCCGCGCGCGTGCTCGTGGTCGGCGGCGGAAAGCGTCTCGAGCGGGCGGGCGCGCTCGGCTTCGAGACAGTCGACTACCACGGCGGCGACCCGGTGGCTCGCGTGCGCGAGCTCACCGGCGGACTCGCCCCAAGGAGCCGTCCTCGATCGACTTCCAGAAGATCGTGCTCGAGGAGATAGACCTCTACGGCGTGCGGGCGAACCGCAACACGATGGAGGAGATCATCCCGCTCATGACCGAGGGTCGGATTCCCGCGGCCAAGCTGATCACGCACCACTTCAAGCTCGCCGATTTCGGCGACGCCCTCCGAACGTTCAACGAGCGCGTCGACGGGGCGTTGAAAGTTATCGTGGAGCCCTAGTGGGCGTCGACGTACGCGGATCCATCGGCACGCTCATCCGCACGCGACGTGCCGTGCGAAAATTCAAACCGGGGCTCGTGCCTGACGCCGACGTGAACGAGATCCTCGAAGCTGCGCGGTGGGCGCCGTCGCCCGCGAATCGTCAGCCCGCGAGATTCATCTGGGTGAAGAGCTCGTCGGTCAAGCGAGAGTTGCAGCAGCTCGCGAAGGAATCGAAGGAGCTCTCGGCGTACTGGGATCCGATCTTCCGCCCCGAGGGCCCGAGCGGGCTGATCAACGATCTCGAGACCCCGGAGGTGATCGCCGTCATCGCGGATCCCGCGAAGAGCCTCACCAACGTGCACGCCGACAACGGCTTCGAGTGGGCCGCGGCGATGTCGATCTACGCGATGTGGCTGCGCGCGTACTCGCTCGGCTACGGGGCGGTCTTCGTCCAGCACTGGATCACCGAGAAGGCCAAGAAGGTCCTCAACGTGCCGCTGTCGTGGACGTTCCTCGGCACGTTCACGTTCGGCCACGCCGCCGAAACGCCGACGGCGGACCGGCTCCCGATCGACCAGCTCGTCTACGTCGATAGGTATCCGGGTCGTCCACGCACATGAAGAGCGCCCTCGGCGTGCCCGCTCGCGGCGCGGAGATCCCAGCGACCATGCGCGCGGTCGTCTTCACCGGTCCGAACGCGTTCGCTCTGCGAGAGGTCCCGACGCCGCAGGCTGGCGCGCGCGAGGCGCTCGTTCGCGTCCACGCGTCGATGGTCTGCGCCACCGACGCGAAGATCCTCGCGGGGAAATTCCCGGCGACGCGCTTTCCTCACGTGCCCGGTCATGAATTCGCCGGCGACGTTGTGACGTCGATGGATGAACGCTTTCCCGCCGGCATGCGCGTGGGCGTGGAGGTGCACGTCGGCTGCGGCACCTGCGAGCGCTGCCGGGAAGGTATGTACACGCTCTGTCTCAACTACGGAAAGCGCGAGACCGGGCACGCGCACGTCGGCTTCACGATCGACGGCGGTCTCGCCGATTACGCCGCGATCCCGATCGCGGCACTGCACAGGCTCCCCGAGCACGTGACGTTCGATCAGGGCGCGTGGACCGACAATCTCGGGGTCGCCCTGTGGGCCCTCGAGCGCGGCCGGCTCGCAGCCGGAGAACACGTCGTCGTCATCGGCCCAGGCGCGATCGGTCTGTGCGCGGCGCAGCTCGCGCGGGCGCTCGGTGCCGGGCGGGTGACGCTCGTGGGCCGAGGGAAGCGCCTCGCCCGGGTCCGCGATATGGCGGACGAGGTCGTCGACGCTGCCGACGTCGCGCGGCTGCGCGGGACCGCGGACGTCGTCGTGGAGTTCGCCGGGACGGCCGAGGCGGCCCGCGACGCGATCGCGCTCGCCAGGCGCGGCGGTCGCGTGGTGCTCGGCGGCGCCACCGGGGACGGCGTGGACCTCTTGGGCGTGTCGCTCTCGGCGATAGTGCGAGGGAATCTGGACATCCTCGGCTCGCTCGCGAACCCGAAGGGCGTCTCTGGCCGCGCGCTCGAGCTGCTCGCGCAGGGCAAGATCGACGTGACGACCCTCGTGACGCACCACTTCCCGCTCAAACGGTTCGAGGACGCGTGGCGTACGTTCACCGAGCGCCGCGACGGGGCCATCCGCGTGATGCTCCATCCGCAGGCCGGCACGTGACGATCGATCGCGCTACCGCCCTCGATCTGTACCGGGTCATGCGGACCATCCGCTCGTTCGAGGAGCGATCGACCCAGCTCTTCGGTGAGAACAAGATCTGGGGGACGATCCATAGCTACGCCGGGGAGGAGGCGATCGCCGCCGGGGTATGCGCCCACCTTCGCGACGACGACTGGATCACGAGCACCCACCGGGGCCACGGCCATTGCATCGCGAAGGGCGCAGACCTCGGGAAGATGTTTGCGGAGCTCCTGGGGAGAGAGACGGGGTACTGCCGCGGACGCGGCGGTTCGATGCACATCGCCGACACTTCCAAGGGAAATCTCGGCGCCAATGGCATCGTCGGCGGAGGGATTCCGATCGCGACCGGCGCCGCGCTCACCGCACAGCAGCTCGGCACCGACCAGGTAGCGGTGTCGTTCTTCGGCGACGGCGCCGCGAATCAGGGCACCTTCCACGAGTCGCTCAACCTGGCCGCGATCTGGAAGCTTCCGGTGATCTACGTCTGCGAGAACAACCAGTACGCCGAGAGCCTCCCGGTGAAGCGCGCGTTCGCTGTGGAGAACATCGCGGTACGTGCCTCCGGCTACGGGATGCCCGGCGTACGGGTCGACGGCCGCGATGTGCGCGCCGTCCACGAGGCGGCCCGCGAGGCTGTCGCTCGCGCTCGCTCGGGCAAGGGCCCGACGCTCCTCGTCGCCGACTCCTACCGGCACGAGGGGCACTACTACGGCGACCCGCGCAAGTATCAGACCAAGGACGAGATCGAAGGTTGGCGCAAACGCTTCGACCCGATCGCCGACGCGCGCGCTTGGATCGTCGCCGACCGGCTCGCCGGCGTCGCGGATCTCGACGCGATCGATCTGTCGGTCGTAGGTGAGATCGATCGCGCGGTCGCCTGGGCCGAGGAGGGTCCGCCCGCTTCGCCGATCAAGCTCCCTGATGACGTGTATGCCACCTAAGACCGACACGACGGCGGAGCCGACGCCGGGGGCCGGGGGGCACAGCCCCCCGACTCGTGAGATGTTCTACAGCGAGGCGCTGAACGAGGCCCTGCGCCTCGAGATGGAGCGCGACGAGCGCGTGATCGTGATCGGCGAGGACATCGCCGAACATGGCGGGGCCTTTCAGGTCACCGCAGGTCTCTTGGATCGCTTCGGCCCGACGCGCATCCGCCAGACGCCGATCAGCGAGATCGGCATCGTCGGCGCCGCCGTGGGCGCCGCGCTCACCGGTCTGCGTCCGATCGTCGAGCTCATGTACGTCGACTTCTCCGGGCTGGCGATGGATCAGGTGGTCAACCAAGCGGCCCAGAACCGCTTCATGTTCGGCGGGCAGGCGCGCGTGCCGATGGTGCTCCGCACGCAGGGCGGGTCGGGCCGCGGGAACGCGGCGCAACATTCGAAGTCCCTCGAGGCGTGGTTCGCGCACGTCGCCGGTCTCAAGCTCGTCATGCCGGCGACGCCGGCCGACGCGAAAGGTCTCCTCACCGCGGCCATCCGCGACGACAATCCAGTGATCTTTCTCGAGCACAAGCTTCTCTACCGCACCAAGGGTGCGGTACCCGAAGGCGAGCACGTCGTGCCCCTCGGACAAGCGGACATCAAACGCGAAGGGACCGACCTCACGATCGTGACCTGGTCGCGCGAGGTGTTGTTCGCTCTGGAGGCCGCCGGGAGGCTCGCGGAGCTGGGGATCGCGGCGGAGGTCGTCGACGTGCGGACGCTCGTCCCGCTCGATAAGGGCGCGCTGCTCGCATCCGTGCGCAAGACCCACCGGCTGCTCGTCGTTCACGAGGCGATCAAACGCGCCGGCTACGGCGCGGAGATCGCGGCGATGATCGCCGAGGAGGCGTTCGACGAGCTCGACGCGCCGCCCAAGCGTCTTGCCGGTCTCGACACGCCGATCCCGTATGCCCAGCACCTCGAAAAGAGCGTGGTCCCGCAGGTGGAGGACATCGTCGCGGCCGCGAAGGAGCTCGTCGGCTGACCGTCACGCGCGTCATCCTCCCGAAGCTCGGGCTGACGATGGATGAGGGGCGCATCGTCGCGTGGCACAAACGCGTGGGCGATGCCGTCGTTGCGGGCGAGGTCCTCTTCGAAGTCGAGACCGACAAGGCGACCATGGAAGTCGAGTCACCCGCCGCCGGGACCCTCCGCCGCATCCTCTTCGCCGCCGACTCCTCCGCTCCGGTTGCCACCGTTATCGCGCTTATCAGTGACACCGCGGACGAGCTCATCCCTGACTTGGTGCTCGGGCCTCAGGTTCCGAAACCCTCTCAACCCGCAGGGGTCCCCCCGGCCTCCGGCCGGCTCCCCAGCGCGGCGCTGCGCGCCCAGGGGCCCCTACCCCTGCCCTCGGAACCTGAGTCCCTCGCTCCATCCGATTCAGATCGCGTCCGCTCTTCACCGGCGGCTCGCAAACGCGCTCAGGAGCTGGGAGTCGACATCTCAAAGGTTCGTGGCTCTGGTCCCGGCGGGCGGGTGACCTTGGAGGATGTGGAGAGCGCAGCGTCCACCCTTTCTTCTCCAGGCGAGCGCCGGGAGCCCCTTTCGCGCATGCGACGCGCCATCGCGGAGCGAATGATGCGCAGCGTGCGCGACCAGCCGCAGTTCTCCATCTCCCGCGACGTCGACATGAGCGCGGCGAACGAAGCGCGCAGGAAGGCAGGCGCCTCGTATACCGACGCGATCGTGGCGGCGTGCGCCAAGGCACTCCGGGATCATCCGCGCCTGCGCGCGCGGATCGAAGGTGCTGAGCTGGTCATCTCGGGGGCGATCCATGTCGGCATCGCGGTAGCACTTGACGACGGGCTCCTCGTCCCGGTGCTGCGAGATGCCGAACGAAAGGACTTGACCGAGCTTGCCCGCGAACGCGAGCAGCTCGAGCAGCACGCGCGCGCGGGCAAGCTCGCGGAGCACGAGATCGGAGGGGCGGTCTTCACCGTCTCGAACCTTGGGACCCTGGGCGTCGACCGGTTCACGGCGATCGTGAATCCGCCCGAGGCCGCGATCCTCGCGGTGGGGCGGGTGAGCGACCGCGTCATCGCCAAGGACGGCACCTCAATGATCCGGCCGGTCGCGACGCTCACGCTTTCTGTCGATCACCGCGTCGCGGACGGTGCAACGGCCGCGCGCTACCTCGCCGCGGTCGCCGAGCGACTCGAGCGCGCCGACCTATGACCGTCGAGACGGCCAACCGGGTCCAGCTTGTGGCGGCGCACTGGAAGCCACGGTTCGTCGCGAACGGCATCGACGTGAACGATTTCGAGGAGGTCCTCGCCGCGACGACGGACTGGCGGGACTGGGCGCCGAGTTGGAAACGGGTCGGCGACAGGCATCGGGCGCTCGCCGACGAAGCGGAGCGCGCCGGCCGTTTCGTGACGGCAGCGGCGGCGTACCAGCGTGCTGCATGGTGCTACCACCTCGGCAAGTTCCTCTGGTTTGAGGACCTCACACTGCACGACGAGCTCCGCGAGCGCACCGTGGCCACCTACGCGAAGGCGCTGCCGCGACTAGACCCGCCCGGCTGGCGCATCGAAGCGCCGTTCGAAGGCGCGGTCATCCCCGGCATCCTGCGAAAGCCTCGCGGCGACCGCCCTCCGCTAGTGCTGCTCATCCCGGGGCTCGACTCGGTGAAGGAAGAGCTCTTCGCGATGGAGAACGAGTTCCTCCGTCGTGGTCTCGCCACGCTCACGATCGACGGGCCCGGGCAAGGCGAGAACGCTCCGCGGCTTCCGATCCGTCCCGACTGGGCGACCGTGATCACGCCACTTCTCGATCACATAGCGACCGATGACGTGGGCGTGGACCTCGGCCGCGTGGGTCTGATGGGCATCAGCATGGGCGGGATCTACGGGCCGCGCGCGGCCGCCAAAGAGAAACGGCTCCGGGCGCTTGTCGCGCTCGCAGGTCCGTACGATCTGTCCGAGTGCTGGGCTGCGCTCAACCCGCTCACCAAAGGTGGGTACATCTTCTACACGAAGTCCCGCGACGAGTCCGAAGCGTTCGAGCGTTCCAAGGCGCTCACTCTGCGAGGCGTTTTGAAGGACGTGACCTGCCCACTCCTTGTGATCCACGGGGGCAAGGACCGGCTTTTCCCGCCCGAGCAGGCCGAGCGCATCGTTCGCGAGGCGCCCAACGCGACGCTGCTTCTCTATCCCGAAGGCAACCACGTCTGCAACAACATCCCCTACAAGTACCGCCCCGCGATGGCCGACTGGATGGCCGAACATCTACTCGCGATGGGGTGAGAGCACCCTGCCCGGACGCGCGCCGGTGTGCTCTCCTTCGCGCAGCACGTGCTCACCGTTCACGAAGACGTGGGCCATCCCGGTGGCGTACCGGTGCGGGTCCGCGTACGTCGCGTGTTCGCTGGTGGACGAGGCGTCGAAGGCGACGACGTCGGCGAAGTAGCCGCGCGCAAGCCGTCCCCGCCTGGAGAGGCCGAGATTCTCCGCGGGAAAGCTCGTGAGCCTTCGGATGACGTCCTCGAGCGAGGCGAGGCCTTCGTCGCGGACGTAATGACCCAGCAGTCGCGCGAACGTGCCATACGCCCGCGGGTGCGGGTTTGACTTGAGGAAGACGCCTTCCGGCGCGGGCGCTCCTTCGTCCGAGCCGAAGGTCATCCAGGGGAGGGCGACCTGTCGGCGCAGGTTGTCCTCTGACGCCACGAAGTAGCACGCGCCGACGCGGCTCTCGTCCTCGACGACAAGGTCGATCGCCGCCTCCTCAGGCGACACCGAGCGAAGCGTCGCGACCTCGGCGAGCGTGTTCCCCGTGAGCGGCTTGAGCCGCTCGGTCCTGAAGGACACGAGGAGCACGCCCTGCGCCCCGCCCGCGGCCAGGTAGAGGTTCTCCCACTCTTTGCCGGGCGCGCGCATCTCGCGGGCGACCCGTTCGCGCACCGCGGGATCGCGGAGGCGCGCGAGCCATGCCTTGAACCCGCCTTCCTGCACCCAGGGAGGCATCGAGGCGTTGAGGCCGGTCGCGCCGGCTGTGTAGGTGTACATGTCTGCGGTGATGTCGAGTCCCGCGTTCCGCGCGCTTTCGACCCGCTCGATCACGGCGGAAAGCTTCGACCAATTCGCGCGGCCGGCCTGCTTGAGGTGATAGATCTCGCCGCGGACGTTCGCCCGGCGGGTGATCTCGATGAGCTCGTCCACGGCCTCGACGAGCCGATCGCCCTCGTTGCGCAGGTGTGAGATGTATGTGCCGCCAGCCGCTTCGGCTAGCGCGACGAGCTCATCGGTGGACGCGAATGTCCCAGGCGTGTAGATCAGGGCAGAGCCGACGCCGAGCGCGCCCTCTGAAGTCGCGTCCCGCGCGAGCTGGCGCATCCGCTCGAGCTCCGCGGGACTGGGCGGTCGGTCGTCATAGCCGACCTCGTGCACGCGGAGCGTCGTCGCGCCTACGAACGAAGCGACGTTGACGGAGCTACCTCGGTGGACGAGGTGCTCGAGGCCCTCGCGGAGCGTTGTCCACGGGACCTCGTACTTGATGTCCGTCTGCCGTTCGATGTGGTCCTGGCGCATCTGATCGGTCAGCGGCCCCATCGAAGAGCCCTCCCCGAATATCTCGAGGGTCACGCCCTGCCGGATGTCGCTCTGTGCACGGCCGTCCGCGATCAGGGAGGGGATCGCCCAAGACAGCATGTTGATGAAGCCAGGCGCGACGACGAGGCCTGCGGCGTCTACCTCGCGGCGGCCCCGGTCGCGGATGCCGGGCATCACCGCGCTGATCCGATCGTCATCGATCGCCACATCCGCGGCGTACGGCGGCCCGCCCTCGCCGTCGTACACGGTCCCGCCGCGTATGACGACGTCATGCATCGGGCGGCCATACTAGGCAACGGTGGCAAAGCCGCTCGCGGACATCGTCGACCGCTCGACGACCGAAGAGCGTGCGCTGAGGCGTGATCTCGTCCTCGCGTGTCGCATCCTCGCCGGCGAAGGGCAGGCCGACAACATCTACGGTCACGTGAGTGCGCGCTTCCCCGGATCGGAGACGCTTTGGATGAAAGGGTCCGGTGTCGGACTCGATGAAGTACGTGAGAAGCACCTCGTCCATCTGGAGCTCGATGGGTCGAGGGTCGACGGGTGGCCGCGCCTCCACGAGGAGTTCCCGATCCACACCGAGGTCATGCGCATGCGCTCCGACGTCGTCGCCGTGGTGCACACGCATCCGAAGTTCGGGTTGGCCTTCGCAGCGCGTGGACTCGACCTGCGGCCGGTCTCCCATGAAGGGTCGTACTTCTGGCCACCGGGTGTGCCGAGCTTCTCCGAGTTCACCGACCTGGTCCGCACGCCCGCTCAGGGCAAGGCGGTCGCGCGAGCGCTCGGCAAATCGCGCGCGCTATTTCTGCGCGACCACGGCGTCGTGGTGGTGGGATCGACCATCGCCGAGGCCTGCTACGCCGCGGTGATGCTCGAGCGCGCGGCGGAGATTCAGCTCCTCGCGCAGCCGACCGCGGACAGCACGATCCATCACACCACGCAGGAAGAGGCGCTGCGAAAGAAAGCGATTTGGTATCCCGGCGCGATCCGCGCTGCGTTTGAGTACCTCTCAAGGAAGCACGGCACGGCGGAACTCCTCTAGCTCGTGTACGGACTGACGGCTCGCGAGCTCGCCGCGCTGCGGCGTCTGGACACGCCCGACCGCGTGCAGGCGTATCTCGACCGGCTGCCGTACAACACCGAGCCCAACGGCGACACGCTGCGCTCTCCGCGGCGCGTCCTTCGCGACGGCACCGCGCACTGCGCTGAGGGCGCGTTCTTCGCGGCGGCTGCCTTTCGTGTCAACGGTCGGCCTCCACTGCTCGTCGATCTGGAGGCGGAGGACGACGACGATCACGTGCTCGCGGTCTATCGCGAGCACGGGCTCTGGGGCTCGGTCGCGATCTCTAAGTTCTCCGGACTCCGCTTCCGCGCGCCGGTGTATCGCACCGTGCGCGAGCTCGTGATGAGTTACTTCGAGGCATACTTCAACTGGGACGGCGATCGATCCCTCCGTGCGTACTCACGTCCGCTGTCACTCGGGCGCTTCGATCGGATCGGCTGGATGACCGCGGAAGAGGACCTCTGGCCGGTGGTCGAGTTCCTCGCAGAGGCGAAGCACACCAAATTGATCCCAGCTGCGGTCGCGCGGCGGCTCCCGCGGGTCGATCGGCGCTCCTACGCTGCTGGTGTGCTTGGTGCTCCCAAGCACTGAATCCGGTAGGCTCCCGCTACCGAAATCGGAAGGGGAAGGGCCGATGCTGCGGACGGTCGCGCGCGTCGAAGAGCGTCCCTGGCTTCTTCTCGGTCTGGTCTTCGGCGTCACCTGTTTCTTCGGCTTCATCGTGCAGGCCGCCGGGAGCGTATGGCTCCGCTGGCAGGACGATCCGATCGCATCGAACTACCGCACGACCCTGTCGTACACATCCGCGCTGATCGGGGACGCGCTCCTCATTCCCCTCGTGAACGTCTTCATCGTGGGCCAGCTCGCGACCTGGCGGCGGCGACCGCACGGCGCTGAGATCGCGGGCGCGCTTCTGGGCGGAGCGCTCATCACTGTGATCGTTCACCTGTATCAGGCGGCGAATGCGCTCCTCAACTGGACCATGACGCAGCCCTATCGCTGGAGCGGCATCGGGTACGAGCACGCCGCGTTCATGTGGGCGGAGATCAGCCTCGTGCTCTTCTTCTGGGGCCAGGTCGCGCTCGTCGCGAAGGAAAGCCCGCGCGAGATCCTCTCGCAGCGCGTCCTGCTCGTGATCCTCTGCGGCCTCGCCTTCCTGCGGCTCGTCTTCGGCGACTACGGGTATTTCGGCTAGAGGTCTCGCGGGTCCGGGAATACGCGCAGGTCGGTCGCGAGCTCATCCGCGAAGTGCCCGACGTCCGAAGGAGACAGGTTGAACGTAAGGACTTTCGGGTCGGCCTCGTCGTAGTGGTGACGTCCGTCGGGATGTAATTCTTGGTTGAACAGCACATCGAGGCGAAGGCCCTTGGAGTCGGACCGCGCCACGAATTGAAGACTAGGCTCGATTCCCTCAAACCGCTCTTGCGGTGGGTCTCCAGCGCCCGACACGCGAAGGAAGTCGACGAGCTCATACAACTCGAGGTCACTGAAGCACGCGTCGACGCGCTGCCAATACTTGGCGCCGTCATCCGCTTCGACCTTGACGTCCAGCCACGAGGCGTCTCCGACGCCTGCGCTTGCTCTCGATCTGTCCCCGAACTGGTAATCGAGCAACGTTATTGCGACGCGATGGGATCCGGACTGTAGCGTCGCAGTCACGGGCCGTAAATCTTCCCGGGATTCAGGATCCCGTTCGGATCCATGACGTCCTTGACGCGCTTCATCACGTCGAGCGCGTCGCCGTGCTCGGCGCGCATGTACTGCGATCGCACCGCTCCTGTGCCGTGTTCTCCGGTCACGGTCCCGCCGACCTCAATCGCTAGCTTGTGGAGCCGGTCGGCGAGCTCGTCCGCGCGGCGGACCTCGTCGGCATCCTCGGGATCGATCAGGATCGCGGTGTGCACGTTCCCGTCGCCAAAGTGACCGTAGAAGATCACCGCGATCCGTAGCTCCGCACCGAGCTCACGCGCCCGCCGGACCGTGCGCGGAATCTCTGAGAGCGGTACGGCGAGGTCCTCGCCGGCGAAGATGCGGTGCTTTCCCGGATGCGCGAGCGCCGTGGCGGCGGCGAGGCCGCTCCGCGCGGACCACAGGCGCTGGATGTCCTTCTCATCCTCGGCGAAACGCGTGACCGTCGCGCGTCGCCGAACGATCCCGTCGGTGTAGCGCACGTTCGCCGCGACCTGATCGGGCGTGCCCTCCACCTCGATGAAGAGGACGGCCTCGCCCTCAGGCAGCGCAAGCTCAGGTTTCCACAGCTGGATCGCCTCGACCGCGCTGCGATCGAGGAGCTCTGCAGTCGAGGGGAGGATCCCAGCCGCGAAGAGATCATCGAGTGATGCGACCGTGTCTTCGAGCTTCGCGTACCCCGCGAGGATCACCGCACGTGCGGGCGGACGCGGCTGCACGCGCAGGCGTAGTCGCGTGAAGATCCCGAGCGTCCCCTCGGAGCCGACGAAGAGCTTCGTGAGATCGATCCCGCTCGAGGACTTGAGCGCCTTCGAGCGCACCCCTCCGGTGGTGATGACCGAAGCGTCTGCGAGGACGACCTCGGCGCCGAGGACATAGGCCGAGGTCGTTCCCCAGCGCACCGCGTGCGGCCCGCTCGCGTTGTTCGCGGCCATCCCGCCCAGCGTGCAGGCGCGTCCGCTGCCCGGATCGGGTGGAAAGAAGAGGCTGTGACCGGCGAGCGCGCTCTGAAAGTCGACGTAGACGAGTCCTGGCTCGACGACCGCCTGCAGGTTTGGCCGATCGATCGCGAGGATCCTTCGCATGCGCGCGAACGAGATGACGATCCCGCCCTCGGGAGCGATCGCGCCACCGGTCTGTCCCGTACCCGCGCCTCGTGCCACGATCGGCGTTCCGGTCTCGCTCGCGACGCGCACAACGGACACGACCTCGGCCGTCGACTCAGGCACCACGACGGCTTCGGGGACGCGTCGCTGCCGGAGCGACCAAAACGAGGCGTCGTACGCGTATGGGAGGAGCGTCGCGGGATCATCGATCACGCGATCCGCCGGCAGCGTCTCGCGCAATCGAGCCGCGATGCCGGCGGCGCCGATCGCCATCGTCCGTATGCTAGGGACATCGCCCTCTCATCCCATGTACGACCGGACGATCTCGCCACGTGCATCTCGTGCGGGCTGTGCCTGAACGATTGCCCGACCTATCGCGTTCTGGGTGATGAGGCCGACTCACCGCGCGGGCGTATTCAGCTCATCCGCGGCGTCGTGGCGACCGCCGCTGCGCCGAGTGCGACGGCGGTCGGACACCTTGAAGCGTGTCTGGTATGCCGTGCGTGTGAGACGGCGTGCCCGTCCGGAGTCCCGTTCAGCCGGATCATGGAAGGCGCACGCGAGGTCTTGCGCGAGCGCGACCCGAACGGTCCGGTCGTCAGCGCAGTGCTCGATACGGTCACGGATCGCCGACGACTTGTGCTCTTCAGTTGGATCACAGGACTCGCCGGGCGGCTCGGCCTCACTCGGCTCGCCGCGCTCCTACCGGGCCGTCTCGGCTGGGCGGCGTCCCTCGCGCCGCCTGGAGAGGGCGCAGCATTCCGGGGTGCCGAGCGACCCGACCCGGACGTGTGCCTGTTCGCCGGCTGCATCATGCGCGAGGCCTTCGGCGAGACCGGGCGTGCGACCGTTCGGCTGCTCGAACGTGACGGCCTGCGGGTGAGCGTGCCGGAAGAACAGGTCTGTTGCGGCGCGTTGCATGCGCATGCCGGCGAAGGCGAGCGGGCCCGTGAGCTCGCGCGCCTCAACATTGACGCCTTCGCCGGGAGCGACGCGAAGATCGTGGTCAACGCGGCGGGGTGCGGTGCCCACCTTAAGGACTACGGCGGGGTCCTGGGCGCCGACGCCCTCTGGTCGGATCGTGCCAAGGCGTTCGGGGGACGGGTGCGCGACGTCAGCGAGGTCGCGAAACCCCGCGCCCAGCGCGCGCGGCGGCCGCTGCGCGTCGTCTACCAGGACGCCTGCCACCTGGCCCATGGCCAGCACGTGCGCGCACAGCCGCGCGCCCTGTTGCGCGCGATCGAGGGCGTGACGCTAGTCGAGATCGCTGACCCAGAGCGGTGCTGCGGTAGCGCTGGTATTTACAACCTGACCCATCCGGACATCTCGCGAGTGTTGCTGAAGGACAAAGTACGCGCGATCCTCGACGCAGCGCCCGATGTGATCGTGAGCGGGAATCCCGGCTGCATCCTGCAGATCGCCTCGGGACTGCGTGAGGCGGGCTCGCGTGCGCGAGTGATCCACATCGCGCGCTTTCTGGACGACCCCGACGCCGCGATCGCAGCCGACCCCTAGCACAAGCGTCAAGCGGCCGAGCGCATTTTGGTGAGAGCAGCGACACGCGTTTCATGCGAAAATAGATGGCACATGAGCGTTTCTCGTTCCACCTATCGCCACCGGCTTAGCGGTGAGGACGTTCGCAAGACCCGCATCCTGATCACAAAGGACGCTTGGAAGCTGTTCCCGCTCCCTGGCGAGCGCGTCGCGCTGCGGATCGGCGCCCGGCGTTTCGATGCCGAGATCAAGAGCGAACGTTGCAGCTGCGTGCCGCCCGAGCACGAGCACTACCACCTGATCTGTCCCGCCCTCAAGGGTCAGACCGGCTTTAAGAACGGTGCTCTCGTCGTGATCGCCAAGGATTCCGACGGCGGCTATCGCTTCGTGGAGGAGCGCGGCTAAACTCCGGACGTGGCGGCGACACCGACTTACATCCTCATCCACGTTTTTGGGACGGTCCGCGACGAGCTCGATCGTGCCGATCGGGGCAAGCGCACATATTCGGGCTGGCTGCGGGAGTACGTCGCCGACACACCCCGACGCCTCACCGAAATCGCGCGGCTCCTCGACCTGCTGACCGAGAACGGTTGGAAGGTCGTCGGGTCGCCCTACGACTGCGACGTGATGCTCGAGCGTGACGTCAGTCGCGACCAGGCCGAGGAGGACATTCGTCGAGCCGAGTTCTGGGATCGGCTTGTCCAGATCGCGTCCGCGGATGACGATGGCCACATCGTCTGGCGTGAGCACCCCGAGGGCGCTCCGTCGAAGCCACGCCGTCGCCGCAGGGTGCGACGTCCGCCGACGCGGGAGCAAGGGAGCTAGCCAGACCGAGCGAAGCGGGTCCTGTCCCGGGCTCTGGGCGTGCTCTCGCCGCACCCTCCCCACCTCGCGCTTCGTTCGCTGCGCTCACTCCGCGCGGCGGGTCCGCGGGGCACCCGCGGCTCGCGCACGACCCGTTCGCCCGTGCCACCCGCTTCGCCTGCGTTCACCCGCTCAGCCGTCGTCACCCGCTCGGCCTCGCGGCGTGCCACCCGCTCAGCCTCTGCTTAGGCTCCGCTAGCCTGCGCCACTAGATGCCGCACCCACTCGGCGATGAGCTCACCGAATTGCATGTGCATCTCGGTGGTGCGGTCGATCCGGCGGCGATGTGGGGCATCGCGCACGAGCAGGGGATCCGCCTGCCGACGAAGGACTACTGGGAGTTCGTCGATCTCATCACGGTCCGTAAGCAGGCGAAAAAGTCGTTCGAGGATTTCCTAGCGCTGTACCGCTGGACCGAGCTGATCCAATCAAGCCCACTCGCGGTCGAGCAATCCGTCTATCAAGTCGTAGGCGGCGCCTACCGCAAGGCCAACATCACGACGCTAGAGCTGCGCTACAACCCGATGAAGCGGAACCGGGGCGGTGAGCGCGATCTCGATCACATCATCATGGCGTCGATCCGGGGCTTCGACCGGGCCCTCCTCGAGTATCCGGTGAAAGCGGGGCTCATCTTCTGCCTCGATCGTACCTTTGATGAGCGCCTCAACACGATCATCGTCGAGAAGGCGATCGCCTATCGGCACCGCGGCGTGGTGGGCATCGACATCGCCGGGCCCCGGCATCCGGAGTTCCATTACCGCGACTACGCCGCGCTCTTCAAAAAGGCGCGCAAGGCCGGGCTTGGCCTAACCGTGCACGCCGGCGAGGAAGAGGATTGGGAGAGTGTCGACGAGGTGGTCCGATATCTCGAACCCGATCGCATCGGTCACGGGATCCACGCCGCGCAGGACCGCGACCTCTGCAAGCGTCTCGCAGAGCGCGGCGTCTTGCTCGAGATCTGTCCCTCGTCGAACCTCGACACGAAGGTGGTCAAGGACGCCGACGAGCTCGGCGAGTACATCGCCACCTTCAAGAAGCACAAGGTCCGCTTCTCCTTCAACACCGATGGCCCGGAGATGCTGGAGACCACGCTCCGGGACGAGCTTCGCCTCGCTGTCCGGAGCGGCTGGGTGACGAAGGACGAGCTCGTTGAATGCGGAGCCTGGGCGAAGGAGGCCTCATTCGTGCGGAGGAGCGGTACGCAGTGAATCCGACTCAGGCTGCGTACCTTCGACTCTTGCTCATCTGCGCTGCAGTCGCGGCCGGCGAGACCGCTGCCTGGGCCTTGGACGCGACCTCGATTGGGACGATCGTCGGCGCCATCCTCGGTGCCGCCGTGTTCGTCGTCACGCAGGACATCGACCGTCCGAGTCGCGGAGGCGGTCGCCGCGGCGAGATCAGGTACTGGCGCGGGCGCCAGATCGACGACGACCAGGGGCCGCGCCGCTGGAACTGACTCCCGAGGAGTCACTTTCCGGCTTCGACCTCCTCTTTGGCCGGCTTAGGCTTCGGCGCCGTTGCCTCGGTGCCCGGCTTCACGCCCGGAATCGCGCCGAACGAGGCCGCGCGGATCCCGTCCATCTCAGCGGCGTTGTCGTGACGCATCACAAAAGGCGCTAGCGCCCAAACGATCGCGCGGAGCGCCTCCGGATCGGCGAGCCTCATCCCAAGACGCGCGCCGACGAAGGCCAGATACCCGTTCGGCCAGACGAGCTTGCGGACCTCGACGCGCTCCGTCGCGCCGCCTGGCGCGTGCGCGACGTGGGTCAGCGCGAAGGCGCTCTCCGTCCCATCACGCGACGTCCACGACACGACCGCGTCCATCGGCTCACAGGAATGGCCGCATGCATCGCAGACCAGGTCGTACTCGGACATGCGCAACAAATACGATATCCGTGATGAGCGAACGCCACGGATCCTGGGGCCGCATCCTGCGCGTCGACCTTACCTCGCGAACGACGTCCGTCGAGGAGATGGACGAGGAGACCTTCCGGCGCAATCCCGGCGGGCGCGCGATGATCGCGCACTACCTGCTGAGAGAGCTTCCTCGGGGCGTGGACCCGCTCGGACCCGAGAATCTGCTGGTCTTCGCTATGGGCGTCCTGACCGGTACCCCTCTTTCCGGTGCGTCGCGGCACGCCATCGGCGCGAAGTCGCCGCTGACGAACGCGTTCGGCGAAGCCGAGGTCGGCGGGTTCTGGGGAGCGGAGCTCAAGCGTGCCGGGTGGGACGGGATCGTGGTGAAGGGCGCGGCGACCTCGCCGGTCTACATCTACATCAAGGACGACCAGGTCGAGATCCGCGACGCCCAGCACCTGTGGGGCCTCGAGATCATGGACACCGAAGACAAGCTCAAAGCCGAGGTCGGCGAGCGGCTCGCGCGCGTGTGCGAGATCGGGCCATCCGGCGAGAACCTTGTCAAGATCGCCGGGATCGTCAACGATTACAAGGACATCGCTGGCCGCGCCGGCCTCGGCGCCGTCATGGGCTCGAAGAAGCTCAAGGCCATCGTTGTGAGGGGCTCGAAGAACCTACCGCTCGCCGACGCCGCGAAGGTCAAGGAGATCGGGCGCTGGGTGGCGGACACGCTCCAGGAGAACCACTGGGCCTTTCACAACTTCGGGACCGGCATGGGTCTCGACGGGTACACCAAGGTCGGGGGCATGGCCGTCCGCAACTACGAGGGCGGCTCGTTCGACCGCGCAGCCGAGATCAGCGCTGAGGCGCTCGTCGAGAAGGGCTACCGCATCAAGATGGAGGCGTGCTGGGCGTGCTCGGTGCGCTGCAAGAAGGTCGTAAAGCTCGAGCAGCCGTACCAGATCGATCCGAAGTACGGCGGGCCGGAGTTCGAGTCGATCGCGGCGATGGGCTCTGACTGCGGCATCGGCGATCTCGCGGCCGTCTCGAAAGCGAATGAGCGCTGCAACGCCTTGGGCATGGACACGATCTCGTTCGGCGCAACCGTCGCATGGGCCATGGACCTGCGCCGCCGCGGGATCGTCCCCGACGCGGAGGTCGGCGGGGAGCCTCTCGAGTTCGGGAGTGTTCGAGCGCTACTCGCGGCAGCTGACGCGATCGCACACCGCCGTGGCCTTGGTGACGTCCTGGCCGAGGGCTCGGCCGGCGCGGCCGACAAGCTCGGCGGCAAGGAGCTCCTCACGACGGTCAAGGGTCTCGAGATCGCGATGCACGACCCGCGGCAGCGGACCGAATACGGAAAGCAGGTGCGCATCAGCTACGCGACCAGCCCATCCGGCGGCGACCACATGAACTCGAACCTTCCGTCGCGGAGCGCCCGAAACACGGTCGGCATGTGCTTCTTCCTGAAGTACGACGACCCGAAGCTCACGGACATCGTGAACGCGGTCACAGGGTGGGGCAGCACCACCGCCGAGCTCGCTGAGATCGGTGAGCGGTCGCTCACGCTCGCGCGCCTGTTCAACATCCGCGAGGGCTTCTCGGCGGACGACGATCGGCTACCGAGCCAGGTCACAAAGCCGCACGTGACAGGGCCGCTGTCCAAGGTCCGCCTCGACCCCAACGATCTCGCAGTCCAGATCCGCGCGTACTACGCCGCGCGCGGCTGGAACGAGCAAGGCGTGCCGCTGTCCGAGACGCTGTCGCGGCTCCATATCGCCGATTACGCCTAAGTACACCTTCACGCCGCTGCGCGAGGAGGACTTTGGCCTCGTCCGCCGATGGCTTCTCGAGCCGCACGTGCGTCGCTGGTGGGATGAGGGCATTCGCCTGCCGTATCCCGAGGCCGAAATCGAGGAATACCGTGCCGCGCTCCATGGGGAACCGACTTACCGCTATGTGGCCCACATGGATGCGAGGCCGGTGGGCATGTTCCAGCACTACCGGATAGGTGACTCGCCCGAGTACGCCGCTGCGCTCGGGCTCGACGAGGAGGCCGTCGGCGTCGACCTCTTCATCGGCGAGGCCGATCTCATCGGCCGCGGCCACGGGCCCGCGATGCTTCGCGCCTTCCTCCGCGACGTCGCGTTTCCCTTCCACCGGCTCGAGACGTGCGTCATTGGACCCTCGGTGAACAACACCGCGGCGATACGCGCGTATGAGAAGGCGGGATTCACGCCTCTGCGACTCGCCCAGGTTCCCGATGAGCCTGATCCCGAGTACCTCATGCGACTGACGCGATCACAGCTCGATTCGCTGCACTAACCCTGTAGCGAACGGCGCCATCCGCATGACGGCCCACTCGGTCATCTGGGATGATCGTCGGCTGATGGGTCTGCTCGATGGGAAGAAGGCGCTCGTCATGGGCGTCGGGAACAAGCGCAGCATCGCGTGGGGTATCGCGACGGCCTTCCAGCGTGAAGGCGCCGACCTCGCCTTCAACTGGCCAAACGACCGCCTGAAGGAGAACGTCCTCGAGCTCGTCGCGACCTTGCCCGGCCACGAGGCGATGCCGGTCGGACCGTGCGACGTATCGAAGCAGGAAGAGATCGATGGGTTCTTCGCGGAGATCGACCGCCGCTGGGGAAAGCTCGACATCCTGGTCCACTCGATCGCCTTCGCCGCGATCGAGGATCTCAAAGGCCGTTTCCACGAGATCAGCCGCGACGGACTCAAGATCGCCATCGATATAAGCGCGTACTCGCTCGTGGCGCTATCTCGCGCGGCGCTGCCCCTCTTCGAGAAAGCGGGTGGCGGCTCGGTGATGAGCCTGACCTACAACGCCGTCGATCGCGTCGTCCCCAGCTACAACTCGATGGCCATGGCGAAGGCCGTGCTCGAAGCGGAGACGCGCTACCTCGCGGCGGACCTCGGCCCGCACAACGTGCGGGTGAATGCGATCTCGGCAGGCCCGCTCAAGACCCTCGCGGGGAGCGCGGTCAAGGGCATCTCGGCGGCGCGCGATCTCATGGAGGCGAAAGCTCCCCTCCGCCGGAACATCACGCAGGAAGAAGTGGGCAACGTCGCCGTCTTCCTCGCGTCGGATTGGTCGCGCGCGGTGACCGGCGCGACGATCTTCGCCGACAACGGTTTCAACATCCTCGGCGTGACGGAATAGCGTGCACGTTCCGCGCTTCTGCGCGCGGTGCGGAACCAGGCTGGTGGCGCCCGCTGATCCAGCGCACAAGCCCGAGTGTCCGTCATGCGGGTGGTTCCGGGCCACCGAAGCGCTCCCGGTCGTGCTCGTCCTCGCATCGACGGCGACGGGAAAGATCCTCTACACGCGCCAACGAGGATGGCCGGAGGGCGCGTGGGGACTCGTGTCGGGATACGTCGAGGTGGGAGAGACCGCGGAGCAGGCGTCTCTGCGCGAGGTCCAGGAGGAGTCCGGGCTCACCGCGCGGTCGCCGCGGATGGTCAGGACACTTCCTTACGGCGACCTGCTGCTCATCTGCCTCAACGTGAGTGTTGAGGACATCCCTCCTTGCGCCGGCTCGGATGTCGAAGCGGTGACTCTACGCCTCCCGGATCTCGATTTGACGCCCGACGGCTGGCCGGCCCGTGCGTTCATCGAGGATCAGCTCGACATCCTGAGCTCGTAGCCGCCCCAGCTGTCGACGATCACGTATCCGAGCGACTCGTTCAGCGCGAGCATGCCGACGTTCGGTCTGGTCGTGCTGGTGTGGATCTCGCGGTAGCTGTTGCGCCGGGCCCAGTCATGGACGCGCAATTTGAGGAGCCGCGCGATCCCGCGCCGCCGGTATGCGGGCAGGACCGCGGTGATCCCAATGCGGAGCTGATCATCCGACATTCGGACGGCCGAGCTGCAGCCAACACAACGATCGCCTTCGAGCGCGACGAAGTACGCGTCGGGCAGGGCCTGCGGACCATCGATGTTGTAGGCGAGCCATTCCTCGAACGGCCCGCTTGTCACCGGCCCGAGCGTCGGCTGATCGATCCGCGCCGCGGTCCGGAGGTCCTGCACGTCATGGAGGACCGTTTCGCCGCGATCGCGTCTGAGCTCAGCCACCGTCTTTATCTCGATCCCGGTCCCTGCGATCTTCTCCTCGGCGGCGCGCAAGGGGATGCGCGCGGTCGCGAGAGCGACGACCTGCTCGTAGGCGCGGATGACCTCGACGAATCCTCGGGCTTCGATGAACGAGTGACACGCGGTCCGGTCGCCAACCCAGAGGCATGCCACCAGAGCGGAGCGCTCGTCAAGTTCCGCGCGCAGCTGCTGCCAGATGGCCGCGCCGATGCCGCGCCGGCGCAGGGCTCCATCGACGCCAAGCCGCAGGAAGTAGCGGCGTCGCTCGAAGCGGCTCGGCTCGTGATAGATCTCCCCGTAGCCGATGGGCGCGTCCTCCTCGTCGACGGACACGATGCGCACTTTCTCGTACCGCGAGTGATCCCAGCGGCCGTCCTCGGCTCGGACATCGTCGACTGATAGCCGCGCACCGTCTGCAAGGCTCTTGATGCGCACGAAGGCGAGATAGTCGCGCTCGGCGAAGAGCCGGACGCGGATGCTCACACGCGCAGGCCGGGAAGGATGCCGGCACGCTGCAGCTGACGCAGGTTCTCGACCTCGTCCCCGATGGTCGTGTTCGGACCATGGCCCGGATAGACCTTCGTCGCGGCCGGAAGCTTGATCACGCGCTCGAGACTGCGCTCCATCTGCTCGCGATCACCGCCCGGCAGGTCCCAGCGGCCGGTGCTCCCGTTGAAGATCACATCGCCCGAGAAGAGGACGCCTTCGCGCTCGAGGTAGAAGCAGGTCGACCCTTCGGTATGACCCGGCGTGTGCAGCGCTATGACTTCGAGGTCCGCCACGTAGCGGAGCGTTCCCTCGTCGAAGAGGTCATCCGCGTCGCACGGCGGGATCTGGAGCTGGGTCGCGGGGCGTTTGGGCCCGAGACGGTAGGCGTCGGCGCGATGGATCGCGAGTCGCGCTCGCGTGGCCTCCTTCACCGCCGCGTTGCCGTAGATGTGATCGGGGTGGCCGTGCGTATTCAGGATCTCGACGACGCGCAGATCAAGCTCTCTGGCCGCGGCGATCACCTCCCGTTCGCCCATCGCCGGATCGATGACCAACGCGTCGCGGTGCTCGTCATGGAGGATGTAGGTTCCGTTGTCATACGGGGGCACGCGCCATTCGAGGATCCGCATCCGCCGAGCCTAGCCAGTACATTGGCCTCGTGCGCGAGATCCCCATCGAGAACACGGCGCCGCCGATCGCCGTGCGCCAGGGACGTCCGGCGATCCTCGCGAGGCGCCACATGGTCAGCACGTGCCACTACCTCGCGACCTTCGCCGGAGTGCGGATGTTCGAGCGAGGCGGCAACGCGATCGACGCTGGCGTCGCGGCGGGGGTCGCGCTCAATGTCGTGGAACGGCATCTCACCGACTTCGGAGGCGTCGCGCCGATCATCGTGTACCGGCCGGGTATGGCCGCGCCCGAGACGATCGACGGCCTTGGGCACTGGCCGGCCTCGCTCGATCTCGACACGTATCGCGCGCGGCACGGCGACGACATGCCGATCGGCGTAGCACGCTCGGTCACACCTGCGGCCGCGGATGCGTGGCTCACCGCGCTGGCGCGGCACGGTCGGCTCTCGCTCGGGGAGGTCCTCGCGCCCTCGATCGAGCTGTGCGATGGGTTCCCGGTCTATCCGCGGCTCGCGGCCGCGATCGAACGTCTCGAGGACCGGCTCCGTCAGTGGCCGACGAGCGCGGCCGTCTTTCTGCCTAACGGTCGGCCACCCCGGGTCGGCGAGATCCTGCGACAACGCGAGCTTGGCGCGCTTCTCCGGCGCCTCACGACGATCGAGGCCGCGCACCTCGGCGTGGGGCGGCCGAACGCGATCATGGCCGCCCGGGACGCGATCTACCGGGGAGACATCGCCCGCGAGATCGCGGCATTCATGCGCGAAGCGGGCGGCGCGATCACCGACGACGACCTTCGCGCGCAGCGGGTTCGCATCGAGGCACCCGTGCACACGACATATCGCGGCCTCGATGTATATGCGTGCGGCCCGTGGTCCCAAGGCCCGCTCGTCCCAATGACCTTGAATCTGCTCGAGGGAGACGACATCGCCTCCCTTGGGCCTGGGTCGCTCGAGTTCCTGCACCGATATACGGAGGCGTTCAAGCTCGCGGCCGCGGATCGCGAAGGGTTCTTCGGCGATCCGGAGCATGTGGACGTACCGATGCGCGGTCTGCTGGCCAAGGCTTACGCGGCGGAGCGGCGCGCGTCGATCCGCGATGAGCGTGCGCATCCGGAGCTCCCCGCGCCCGGCGACCCGTGGCGCTACGAGGGACGGAGCGGCCCGGCCGGGTATCGTCCGCAGGTCGCCGAGGGCGTTGGCGCGCCGGACACGTCATTCGCTTGCGCGATGGATGCCGAAGGGAACGCGTTCGCCGCGACTCCGTCCGATCCGGGTCTCGGCGCGCCGCTCGTCCGCGGCCTGGGGATCATCGTCTCGACGCGTGGCGCGCAGCTTTGGACGACTCCGGGCCATCCGTCGGCGATCGCCCCAAACAAGCGGCCGCGCCTCACGCCGAACCCAGCTCTCGTGATGAAAGACGGCCGCGCGCTCATGCCCTTCGGCTGCCCGGGCGAGGACGCGCAGTGTCAGGCGATGGTGCAGGTCGTCTGCAACATCGTCGATTTCGGAATGAACACGCAGGCGGCGATCGAAGCCCCGCGCGTCATTTCGCGGTCGTTCCCCTGGACATTCCACCCCCACGCGTACGAGCCCGGCGTGCTCGCTGTTGAAGGCCGCATATCGGCCGACATCCGTCACGGCCTCGCGCGTCGCGGACACGTGATCCGCGATCTCCCCGACTTCTCGCCAGCGGCGGCCGGAGTCTGCGCGGTGCGCCGCCTCGAGACCGGCACGCTCGAAGGCGGAGCCGATCCACGCCGCGAAAGCTACGCGGCGGGCTGGTGAGCCGCTGCTCTTCGCGGGTCACACAGCAAGAGACCCTCCGCTGAGGGAGGGTCTCCGCCGCGAGATGGCTATTACGCGCTGTTAGTGGGGATCGTTGCTCAGGTCGGCTAGCACGTCGGCGATGATCTTCGAGTTGGTCGCGCTCCACTTCGTCTCGGGATCGAGGACGGAGCCGCGGGTCGCGGCGACGTCGCACTCGAGCCCAATGGTCGTAGGCGCAGTGACTGTCAGGACGGCGATGAGGTTGTGCACCGCTCGAGCCTTGTCGTCGCCGTACTTGGGAGCGACGGTCTCCGTCGACACGTCGAGGCTGAACTCATTCGAGTCTGTGTTCTGGTAGTAGATCAGATCGCACTCGGATAGGTATGCCTCGACCTCATCCGGTCTCGAGTCCGGGTCGATGTTGGTGATGACCAAGTTGGTCTTCGCTTCGATCTTGTAGCTGCCCGCCGGGACTTTCAGCTCGAGGATCGTCTGCTCGTCGGCCTCGGCAAGCTGGCCGGACGGGGCCGTCACGAATGTGGGTTCGGTCTCGCGGCTCGTGGCGTAGGCGTAGGGCTGCTGAATGTCGAAAGGTGTCTCATTCGCGGTGCAGGTGTCTCCCCCGACGAGCAGACGAACACCGCCCCACGAAGGGTCGACACAGAAGTGGAGGAGGCCCTTGTCCGCGAAGTTGGCCAACGCGATGGCCCCGACAAGGGTAAGGGTCGCGCAGGTGGCTGCGAGCACTACTCCTGCTCTCTTCAATCCAAAGAAACGCTTCATCTCATTTACCTGAGGTCCTCTCAGGTCCTCTCTCTCTTTTATCTCTTTTTTTCTTGTCTTGTTCTTGTCTCTGCCCGTGTGACGGCTGTTGCTTCTCGTTCCGGCCGTTGATAGGCATCACCCCCCACCATCCGCCGCGCCGAATGCAGCGGCGGAGTCCGACGATCTCGAGACGTAGGCCCACATTCGCCGGGGAAGCTAGGCGCGGCCTATTGAAGGCTTGTGTGTGTCCCCATTAACAATCTTGTTGGGTTTCCGTGACCTTTCTGACGCGCGGGACCGAGGCTTTCTGTTCGTCGATGAAAGTTAAGGATGGCGCTCCTCTCAATAAATCCGCCTAAGGCCGCCCAACATCGTCCGGTATCTGACTCGGCTGCCCCACGAGCGGATCACCTCATCCGCACGGAGGCCGAGCTAGCCTCTACGACCGATGGAGCAGCTCGAGCGGTCATGGCGTGCCGAGTTTCCGATCACCGAACGGCTGATCTACCTGAACAACTGCTCGCTGACCCCGCTCCACCGACGTGGCCGCGAGCGGATCGAGCGGTTCGCGAGCGAATGGACCGAATGGGGTGGGCGCGCGTGGTACGACCACTGGATCGCCGAGTACGAGGCCCTTCGCGCCGACCTCGCGCGCGTCCTAGGCGCCTCCCCCGACGAAGTCGCGATCGAACCGAATGTCTCGGCCGGTCTTGTCGGCATCGCAAGCACGTTCGATTACGGAAGGCGTCCGAGGGTGATCGTTTCCGACCTCGACTT
This sequence comes from Chloroflexota bacterium, assembly GCA_005879975.1. Lineage (GTDB taxonomy): Bacteria > Chloroflexota > Limnocylindria > P2-11E > P2-11E > 3-1-20CM-2-70-9. Next base: position 14,305 of record VBIL01000162.1, on the reverse strand, counting down.
TCCGACCGACGGGCACGCGTTCCTCGCGGTGGCCGACCGCGGTGCTCGCGTCGAGTTCGTTCGCAGTCCCGATCACGTGCGCGTTCCCCTCGAGCTCTTCGAACATGCCGTGGACGAGCGGACCGCGGCGGTGTGCACGGGACACGTCTACTTCACGACCGGCTGGATCCAGGACGTCCGGGCACTCGCCGAGATCTGCCACCGGAAGGGTGCCGCGTTGATTGTCGACGCCTACCAGTCGATCGGGGCCTTCCCGTTCGATGTCGTAGCAAGTGGCGTCGATTACCTCGTCGGCGGAACGCTCAAGTGGCTCATGGGCGGTCCTGGGATCGCATTCCTCTATGCGCGGCGTGATGTCGCCGAGCGGGCCCGTCCGAGCGCCGTCGGTTGGTGGGGCGTCCAAGATCCGTTCTCGTTCGACGTCGAACACCTCGCATACGGGACGGGCGCGCGCCGCTTCGAGTACGGCACGCCGTCGGTCGCGGCGATCTACGCCGCACGGGCGGGCCTCTCGCTGCTCGACGAGGTGGGGATCGACACGGTGCGGGACCGGCATATGCGGCTGTCGCAACGGCTCGTCGATGGCGCGCTGGACCAAGGGTGGACCGTCCGGTGCCCGCGCGACGCGGCGGAGCGAACGCCCATCGTCACCCTGGAGCACCCCGATCCAGCCGGCGCGGTGAGTGCGCTACGTGCCGGTGGCGTTATCTGCGACAACCGCCCGGGACTGATCCGGCTGTCGCCCCACTACTTCAACACCCTCGAGGAGATGGACCGAACGCTCGAGGTCCTGGCGCCGCTGCGTGCAGCGCCCGCGATAGCCTGACCGGAGCACTCCACCCGCGCCGGCTCATCGCATGGTCCCTGCTCATCGCATTCCTCGCGACGCTTAGCTACGCCGCCCGCATCTCGGGCCGGTTCGGCGGCCTTCCGAGCGACACGTTCTTCAGGTACTCGACCGCGATCGAAGCGATCGTGACCGATGCGATCTTCCTGCTCATCGTTCTCGCGATCGCGTGGGGCCTTCCCATCCGCGAGACGTTCGCGCTACGCCCGCCGGGCTCATGGCGACGCGCCGCGGTCATCGGAGGCGCGACGCTGGCGGGCGCGTACTTCCTCTCGTTCGCCGAGATCACGCTCCTGAGCGACGTCGCTCGCGAGCAGAGCGTCCCGCCGTATTGGGATGGCGCGCGCGCGGCCGCGTGGGTCGCGAACCTGTTGGCGATCGCCGTCTTCGTGCCGATCTTTGAAGAGGCGCTGTGCCGCGGCCTCGGCTACGCGTTGCTCGCGTCCTTTGGCACGCGCGCGGCCGTGGCGCTCACGGCGGTCGCCTTTACCCTCGCGCACGGCGTCATCGTCGATATCCCGGTCATCCTCGCGACCGGAATCGGTTTGGGTTACATGCGCGCGTCAACGGGCAGTCTCTTCCCGTGCATCGTGCTGCACGCGGTCTTCAACGGCTTCGGCTTGATCGCGGCTGCGGCCTTCGCGACCTAACTCCGGCGAAGATCCGCAACCACAACGACAAGGTCGCCGCCGGGGTCGATGAAGTCCGAGCGCCGTGCAGCGAGTCGCTCTCCGGCGAGGACGTGCGCCCGGAGACCCTCGGCCGGTAGGAGCGGATCGGCGAGATTCGCCGGGTCGTGATCGATCCCGTGCTCCGCTTTGATGCGTCTTCGCGTCTCTGCCCAGCGCACGATGACGTCTCGTTCGGACTCTCCAAGGGCGGCGTACGCGGCCAGGTCGTTGAGCGCGGCTCGATAGGGGAGAAGACGCCGGCGCTCGGTGCCGCGGGGATGCTCTCGCGCCAGTGCCAGCTCCTTCGCATCGGTCACCGATCCATCCTAGGTAGGGTGATTTTCTCTGCAGGGACCGCTCTTATGGGGGATGTTTGCGGCGTTTGGGCTGCTACGGTTGCCGAGTGGGAACCCCCGAACTCGGCCTCTATCTGACTCTCTCTGAGGAGGCCCGACCCGGCGAAGGGGATCGCCCGGCGCTTGGTCCCTTCGATGAGCTCACCGTCCGCAGCGCGCGGGTCGTCGGCGAACGCGGAAAGTCCGGTCGGATCCTCGCCGCACACGGCCCGAACGGAGGGTGGCTCGGCGTCGACGCCGATTTGCAGCGCTCGTTCGCGACCGACTCGGTGCCCACCAGCGCGAAGCTGAGTCACATTCGGGTGCATGCATATGAGGCTCAGGTGTTCCTGAGCCTGTTCGACGATGCCCTTGATCCATGGGTGTCCGTGCCCGAGCTGGGTCCTTTCGATGTCGTTGTCATCGGCACCAACGACATCGGCGCGGATGGCCGCACCATCGCCGTCCGCGTCTCGCCGACGGCACCGTGGTTGTTGACGGATCTCGCCGGCCCTGACCTCCAGGGAGTGGCGAAAACAGTCCTGACCTTTCGCGCGGCAATCTCGGCGACGGGTCCGGCTCCTCGGAGGAGTGCTGGGCCGTCGGTCGAGAAGGACGCTCATCGTGACCGCCTGGCCCATTACTCCGACGAGGAGTCGGACCCGTCGCCTGTTTCTGAAGCTCCACCATCCGTATGGGTTGACCGCGTCCGCGCGCGGTCGGACATCTATATCTCTCGTCCGGACGTCTCGAAGAAGCGCTGAGCTCGAGTCGCGTGGTCAGGCCGGTTCGGCGGTGACCTTCCGCGCTGCGGCGACATAGAGCACGAACGCCGCGCTGCCGATCTGCAGCAGCGGCGTGAAGAACTCCAACAGGTTTAGGCCGGTCGTCGCGATGCTGCCGCCGATGCCGACCGATTCGAAGTACGCGGGTACGGAGACGAGGACCCAAGGCCCGGTCACCCCGAGCGCGACGATCCCCAGCATCGTCCAGTGCCGCGTGGCTGGGACGCGCGCGAGCAGCACCTGCCCGCACGCAACTCCCGATGCGACCGCCGCAGCGATGCCGAGAAGACCGGCTTCGAATGAGCTGGTCGAGACCGTCAGGACGGATTGCGCCGCCGCGATCAGACCGTAGATGACCGCAAGCGCGCCGGCGGCCTCGAGCACGGGATTGCCGCTGCCGGCTCCGACTTGGAGCCAGCGCACGAGCCTCGAGCCGAGCGCGAGCCCGAGCACCTCTGGCCAAAGCCCGAGGACGTAGCCGATCGGCGAGCAGAGCGGTGGAGCGGGTGAGATCGTGCCGCAGAACGTACCGAGTCCCCAAAGCGACACGAACCGCTCGAACAGCATGATGGTGGCCCATGCCGCGACGGCATGGCGACCGCCCGAGACCCACGCCACCGCGAGCGCTGTTGCGATCGTCGCGATCGCGGAGAGTTGGAACGGCCGAGGAAGCCACGCGTCGCTCGGAACGGAGAGGAGGCGATAGAGAAGCGAAAACAGCACCGTGACGACGGCCCCAACGAACAACGCGGCACCGAACGCCGCGAGGATCGCCCACAGGAGCGGCGCGCGCGACACCTTCGGGTTCGGAATGCGCCGCGCGAGCGCGAACACCCGCGGAAGCTCTTGACGCTGGCCGCTCTGCGCCATGGCCCGCATATTCTGGCTTCGTGACATTGCAGACCGGTAGCGAACGCGATGTGCTCGTCTTGGCGAAGACGATCGGCGCCAATGAGTTCCCGGTCGAGCGACCGGCCATAGTTGGGGTCGACCGCGCGACCGGCGCGCTCGTGCGACTAACTCCGTTTCCGTGGAAAGGTGCGGATACGGACCCGCCGATCCCGCGATGGACGTGGATCCAGCTGAACACCGTCGGCGACGACCGCGACGTGCGTCCGGAGACCCTGAACGTGCAGGGAGAGGTTCTGACGGCCGGCTATGTCGACGCGAAGGATGGCTGGCGCCTGCGCTGGCCGTTCGTACGGCCACATCTGCGCCGTTCCGTCGAGTCCCTCACCGCGCTCGCAAAGGTGCGCGACGCGACCGCCGGATTCGTTAGGCCTGAATCAGACATCGACATCGTGCAGCTGCCGCTCCGCCTCCGCTTTCGCTGCGCGAGCGAAGACTGCCAAACGACCCACGAGCTGCCGGTGCTGGACTGGGAGCTTCATTCCCTGGCGCACGCGACCAGAGCGCGCTACGGGCCCGAGTGGGCGACGAGGTTCCGCGAGACCTGGGGCGCCGGACTGGCCGAGCGGTACGACGTGCACCTCTTGCTTTCGGCGTACGGGCAAGCGCCAACGAAGCTATATGTGGCGGGACTCTTCTATCCGCCGAAGGTCGCCGAGGATTCCCACGAGCACATGCACCATATGGAGCACCGTCGGCACCAGAGCTGATCAGACCTTTCCGGCGAGCTCCCGCGGCACGTCCTTGCGTTCAAGGCCCATTTCGCCCGGCTTTCCCTTGTATCCATGCGGAAAGATCCGAAGGAGAAGATAGGTCCCGGTCGTCGGGTCCTCGGATCGCTCGACGACGAGCGACGGTCCCCAGGGGGAAGCGAACGCTTCGCTGATGTCAGGCTTCCGCTTCGCGAGGTCGAAGCCCTGCTTGTCCCACTGGAGCACCGCGTAGCCGCGCACGACCCGCTCCTCGTCGCCACCTTCGTCCGGGCGCCACTGGTGCGCACCCCCGTGCTCGCGCTGGCAGACCGCGGGCGAGCCGGAGTGAAGAGCGACCCATTTGTAGACATCGGCGTCCTTGGATTGCGCGCCCTGGGGATACGCTTCTTTGTGCAGCTTCTCGCCGACTGTGCAGAGGTAGTAAAAGAGCATCGGGAGCAGGATACCCAGAGATGGAGTCGCGCACGATCACGGTCGAGGGCCTGCGCACGCGCGTTCTCGACGAGAACGTGGACGGCGCGACGGGCGATCCGATCCTTCTCGTCCACGGTGTCGGCGGATGGGCCGAGAACTGGCGCGCGGTCATCCGCCCGCTCGCGGCGAGCCGCCGGCGTGTGGTCGCCCTGGATCTCCCGGGCTTTGGCGCGAGCGCGCGCCCTGGACGTGTGCGGTACTTCTCGGGCGAGAAGGCCTTCTATCCACGGTTCGTGCTCGGCGCCATGGACGTCCTGGGCATCTCTCGCGCGCATCTGGGTGGCCAGTCCATGGGCGGCGCGATCGTCGCGATCACCGCGGTTACGGCGCCCGAGCGCGTGCGCTCGATGATGCTCGTTGCACCGGGTGGGCTCGGTCGGGAGGTCGCGCTGTACCTTCGGCTCTGCGCGCTTCCAGGAATGGGACTCGTCGCGCGTCTCCCGCGGTCGCCGTCGGCCGCCCGCGCGGCCCTCGAGAGCTGCTACTTCGACGTGTCGCGCATCACCCCCGAGCTGTATGCGGAGGCCGAGCGCTACGGCGGTCCTTCATTCCCGGAGTTCGTCCGGGCGCTGGCCCAGGGCCTCGACCTGGGTGGCGTGCGCCGAGCCCTCCGTGACGAGTGGGTCGTGAGGTCCCCGACCTATCGCGGTCCGGCGCTCGTCGTCTGGGGGCGTGAGGATCGTGTTCTCCCGATCGCCCATCTCGATTCGTTGCCCGAGCTCCTGCCGCAGGCCGAGGTTCGTATCGTCGAGCGTTGCGGCCATCTGGCGATGGCCGAGTGCCCCGATGAGTTCCTCGACGCCGCGCTCCCATTTCTCGACCGCGCGGAACGGATGGTCGTCGCGGGTCCCGCCGTCTCTTCCGAGCGGCCGCGCGCGCGGGCCGGCTCCGCCTGGCGCGGAACTGGCACCATTGAAGGTGGATGAAGACGGGCACCCGCCCCGAGATCGCGGTCACCACACCCAACGCGAAGCTCCAGATCAGCGTCGAAGCCGTCATCGCCGACTACCGCCTCGCCGTGCGCAGCCGGGCGGCGAGCGAGCTCTCCCGCCGCGAGGTGCTGGTCGGTAACGCGCCGTTCGGCATCTCAGGCGAGGGCAAGGAGATCGCGCAGCTCGCCATGGCGAAAGCCTTCCGCCCCGGCGACTGGCGCTCCGGGTACTACCGCGACCAGACCTTCATGTTCGCGGTCGGGCTCGCCGATCTCTCCCAGTACTTCGCCCAGCTCTACGCGGATCCGGACGTGGTCCGCGATCCGAACTCCGCGGGCCGCCAGATGCTGAGCCATTTCGCGACGCGCACCCTCGACGAACGCGGCAGGTGGAAGGATCTGCTGGCGACCGGACAGTCCGCCTCCGACCTCTCACCCGTCGGCTCGCAGATGCCGCGCGCTATCGGGCTCGCGTGGGCTTCAAGGCTCTATCGCGAATCGCCCGCCGCACGGGCGGTCTCGCGAGGCTTTTCGCGTAACGGCGAGGAGGTCTGCTTCGCGACGATCGGCAACGCCGGGACGACCGAGGGCGTGTTCTGGGAGAGCCTCAACGCCGGAGGCGTCCTCCAGATCCCACTCGTCATCTCGGTGTGGGACGACGGCTACGGCATTTCCGTTCCGAACGAGCTCCAGACGACGAAGGGCTCGATCTCCGCACTCCTCCAGGGATTCCAGCGCTCCGATGGCGCCGGTGGCTACGACCTCCACACCGTCAAGGGCCACGACTATCTGGCGTGCTGCGACGTCTACCAGCTCGCGGTCGAGCGCGCGCGGCGCGAGCACGTGCCGTCAGTCGTCCATGTGATGGAGATGACGCAGCCACAGGGTCACTCGACGAGCGGCTCGCACGAGCGGTACAAGTCGAAGGACCGCCTGCGCTTCGAGATCGAGTTCGACCCGATACGACGGATGCGCGAGTGGATCCTCCGCGAGGAACTGGTCGACGCGGCGACCCTCGACGGGATCGAGATCGAGCAGGCCCGACGAGACGCGAATGTCGACCTGTCGGCGATTGTCGAGGAGCTGCGCTCCAGCGAAGCACCCAGCCGGCGCCTTGTCGCGGCAGTCTCGCGGCGCGCGCTCGTTGCGCTGCGCGGTCACGAGGGACCCGCTTGTGCGGAGCTTGCGGCATTCGTCGAGTCCTTCATGAAGCAGAACGACGACCGCTTCAACTCGTATCTCTACAGCCGCTCGGCGGAGTCGCCGCTGCGGATCGGCGCGGTCGCGCCCACCTACGTCGAAGGGGCGGAAGCCGTCGATGGCCGGCTCGTTCTGGTTCGCTGCTTCGACGAGAACCTCGCGCGCGACCCGCGGATCGTCATCCTCGGCGAGGACGTCGGGAAGCTCGGCGACGTGAACCTGGTCTTCGAGGGCCTGCAGGCCAAGCACGGCGATAAGCGGGTGATCGACACGGGGATCCGCGAGGCGACCATCCTCGGGCAGGGGATCGGCGCCGCCCTGCGCGGCCTGCGACCCGTCGTCGACATCCAGTACGTGGACTACCTGCTCTACGCGCTGGAGCTCGCCTCCGACGACCTCGCGACGCTGCATTGGCGCACCGGCGGAGGTCAGAAAGCGCCCGTTCTGATTCGCACCAAAGGCCACCGGCTCCAGGGGATCTGGCACACCGGGTCCCCGATGGCGACGATCGTGTCGTCGCTCCGCGGCCTGCATGTCGCCGTGCCTCGCGACATGACCCGCGCCGCGGGCCTCTACAACACGCTCCTGCGCGGCGATGACCCTGGCTTGCTCGTCGAGGTTCTGTCCGGCTACCGGCTCAAGGAGCGCATACCTGAGAACGTTGGTGTTTTCACCATCCCGCTGGGCGTGCCTGAGACGATCCGTTCGGGCTCCGATGTCACGCTGGTGACGTACGGCGCCCTTTGCAGGATCGCGCTCGAGGCCGCCGGCGATCTGGCCGATCTAGGGATCGAAACGGAGATCGTCGACGTGCAGACGCTGCTTCCATTCGACATCGATCACGCTGTGGCGGAATCAGTGGCGAAGACGCGCGCTCTCCTCGTCGTCGACGAGGACGTACCGGGCGGCGCATCGGCGTACATCGTTCGCGAGGTTACCGAGGTGCAGGGCGCGATCGATCATCTCGAGGTCGGACCTCGCACGCTGACGGCGATGGCCAATCGCGTCGCGGTGGGGAACGATGGCGACTACTTCTCGAAGCCAAACCGCGAAGACATCGTGGCTGCGGTCTACGCGATCATGCGCGAACGCCGTCCCGAGGATTTTCCGCCGATCGCACCCGAACGAGGCCGCCTATGAGCGTGAAGACGAATGTGCAGGCGGTCCACGACACGCTCCTCGAGGAGTTCCGTCGCGACGAGCGGCTCATCCTCCTGGGCGAGGACGTGGGCGTGCGAGGCGGAGTCTTTCGGGTGTCCGATGGATTCATCGAAGAGTTCGGCGCCGATCGCATCATCGACACCCCGGTAGCGGAGTCGAGCATCGTCGGCGTGGCGATCGGAGCCGCGATCGGCGGGCTCCGCCCGATCGCGGAGATGCAATTCGCCGACTTCCACGCCCCGGCGTTCGAGCAGATCGTCAACGAGGCCGCCCGCATGCGGTATCGCTCGAATGGCACGTATGGGGTTCCGATGGTTATCCGCATGCCGTGGGGCGGCCCCGTCCACGGTGCGCTGTATCACTCGCAGTCGGTCGAAGCCTTCTACGCACACGTGCCCGGTCTCAAGGTCGTCGTCCCGTCGACGCCGTACGACATCGCGGGGATGCTGCGGAGCGCGATCCGCGACCCGGACCCCGTGATCTTCCTCGAGCACAAGGCGACCTATCGAGCGGTGAAGGGCGAGGTGCCGGACGGCGATTACACGATCCCACTGGGCCCGGCGGACGTGAAACGCGAAGGTACGGACATCACCGTGTTCGCGTACGGGCTCATGCTCCACCACGCGCTCGCGGCCGCGGAGACACTGGCGGCCGACGGCGTGTCGGTGAACGTCGTGGATATGCGCAGCCTGCGGCCGCTGGACGTCGAGACGGTGCTCCGGGAAGCGCGGAAGACCGGAAAGTGTTTGATCGTCTATGAGGACAACCGCATGTTCGGCGCGGGGGCCGAGATCGCGGCGCTAATCGCGGAGGAGGCCTTCAGCGATCTCGACGCGCCGGTGATGCGCATCGGCGGGCCGGAGGTGCCCGCGATGCCGTACAACAAGCCTCAAGAAGACTGGTTCATGCCTGATCCCGTGAAGATAGCGGCGAAGATGCGCGAACTCGCCGCGTATTAGATAGGAGCGAAATGCCGGGGTTCGAGCTCAAGATGCCCAAGCTCGGCGAGTCGGTCACCGAAGGCACGATCGGAAAGTGGCTGAAGCAGCCAGGCGAGAAGGTCAACAAGTACGACCTCCTCGTCGAGGTCCAGACGGACAAGGTCAACACGGAGATCCCCTCGCCCGTCTCGGGCACGCTCAAGGAAGTCAAGGTCCAGGAGGGCCAGACCGTCCCGATCGGCACGCTCCTCGCCGTCTTCGACACCGCGGACGGCGAGACCGCCGCCGCGCAGCCCGCCGCTCAAACGGGGCCGCAACCGGCAGCGGCACCCCGGGCATCGGCGCCTCAGAGCAATGCGCCGTCGGGACCACCCGCGAGTCAGCAGTCGCAGCGCTCTTCGGCGCCGACGCCCGAGGCGCCGCCGCCTTCACGGCCGCCTGCCGCTCCTCCTCAAGGGTCGTCTCCTCCGTCCACGGCCACCGCGACCGCGGAGCGTCCCGATCTCTCTGATGTGAGAGCGACGCCGGCGGTGCGCAAGCTCGCGAGCGAGCACGGCATCGACATCTCTGAGATCGATGGAACCGGACTCGGCGGGCGCGTGTCGCGAAAGGACGTCGAGGACTTCATCGCCGAGCGTCAATCGCAACAACAGGCCGCTGGACGGGTCGTTCCCGCTCAACCCCAAGCAGAGTCGCGGGCCGTGTCGGCTCGGCCGGCGCCCGCGCCATCTCTCGCCGGGGATGAGCTCGTGCCCCTCACCCAGATGCGTCGCGCGATCGCGAACAACATGGTCCAGGCGTGGAGCGCGCCGCATGCCCACGCGGTCATGGAGGTCGACATGACCGACCTCATGCGCTATCGGGAGAAGGTCCGCAACGAGTTCCTGGAGCGCGAGGGCTTCGACTTGTCGCCGGCTGCCTTCATCGCGAAGGCCGTCGTCGACGCGATCCGCACCGTTCCGCAGGTGAACTCGAGCTGGACCGACCAGGGCCTGGTCCGTCATCGCGAGATCAACCTTGGCTACGCCGTCGCGCTCGGCGAGGACGGGCTCATCGTCCCAGTGATCAAGGACGCCGACGGCAAGAGTATCGCCGGCCTCATGCGCGGGATTCGCGACGTCGTGGATCGGGCGAAGGCGCGGCGGTTAACGCTGGACGATCTCTCGGGCGGCACGTTCACGTTGAACAACACCGGCCCGCTCGGCACGATCGTGTCGAGCCCGATCGTGCCGCCGGGCCAGGCGGCCATCCTCTCGTCCGAATCGATCCGCAAGCGCCTTGTCGTGACGGACGATGACTCGATCGCGATCCGCCAGATGATGAACATCGTGATCGGATTCGATCACCGGGTCGTCGACGGATCGACCGCCGCCCGATTCCTCACCGCGGTACGCGACTGGCTCCAGACCGCTGGAACATCGGTCCCGGTGTACTAGTGGCGGAGCTCGCACCGATCCGTTTCGAGATCCCAGGCGAGGTCGAGCGTCCCCGCTCGCGCGGGCGTGGTGAAGCGAATACGGTCGTGCCGATCGACCGCGCGCGTCCCGAATGGCTGAAGGTCCGGCTGCCCATGGGGCCCGAGTACGAGAACCTACGCAAGCTCATGCGCGCGAAGTCGCTCCACACCGTCTGCGAGGAAGCGCATTGCCCGAACATTGCCGAGTGCTGGAGCGCGGGGACCGCCACGTTCATGATCCTGGGGGACACCTGCACGCGCTCATGCGGGTTCTGCGCGGTAAAGACGGGACGCCCCGGGGTAGTCGATCTCGATGAGCCAGCACGAGTCGGAGCCGCGGTCGCGCAGATGGCACTCGGTCATTCGGTCGTCACGAGCGTCAACCGCGACGAGCTGGCCGACGGAGGCGCGTCGCTGTTCGCCGCGACGATCCGTGAGATCCGCCGGCAATCGCCGGGCACGACCGTCGAGGTGCTGATCCCGGATTTCTCCGGCGATCCTGAGGCGCTCGACACGGTGCTCGCGGAGCGCCCGGAGATCTTGAATCACAACGTCGAGACGGTCGAGCGGCTCTACCAGCGCGTCCGGCCGCAGGCGCGGTACCCGAGGTCGCTCGAGGTGCTGCGGCGCACCAAGGTGCGCGCACCCGACCTGGTGTGCAAGAGCGGGATCATGGTCGGCCTCGGCGAAACGCGCGACGAAGTCCGCAAGACCATGCGCGACATCGCTTCGCAAGGCACCGACGTTCTCACGATCGGCCAGTACCTGCGTCCGTCACCGGTGCATCTTCCGATCGAGCGTTACTGGACGCCGGCGGAATTCGCGGAGCTGCGCGATGAAGGAATGACCATGGGTTTCCACCACGTCGAGTCAGGACCGTTAGTGCGCTCCTCGTATCACGCCGAGCGGCACGTCGGCGCCCATGCCTAGCGCGCTGCACGCGACGTGGCTTGGCCGCGTCGCCTACGTCGACGCATGGCGGCTCCAGGAAGCGGTCGCCACGCGCGTCCGGGCGGGCGGGGCCGAGCGGCTCCTGCTGCTCGAACACGATCCCGTGTATACGATCGGCCGCCGCGGGACGACGGATCACCTGCTCGTCGGACCGGACATCCTTCGGGCGGCAGGCGCGGCTATGTACCGCGTCGATCGCGGTGGCGACATCACCTACCACGGCCCGGGGCAGCTCGTTGGCTATCCGATCATCAGGTTCGTCGAGGGGCACGATCTCGTCGGGTACGTGCGCGCGATCGAGGACGCAATGCGGGACGCGCTCGCGAGCTACGGCATCTCCTCGCGCACGGAGCGTGGGAAGACCGGCGTGTGGGTCGACCTGCCGGACGGTCGCCCCGCGAAGATCGGAGCGATCGGCGTGCGTATGTCCCGTGGCGTCACGACGCACGGTTTCGCGCTGAACGTTTCGACCGACCTCGCAGGTTTCGAGCGCGTCCTCCCGTGCGGCTTTCAGCACGAGGTCGGATCGCTCGCGCGGCTCGGGGTCGCGGCCGGTGTCCGCGAGGTCGCGGACCGTTGCTCGGTAGCGCTGGCCGCCCGGCTGGGGCGGGAGCTTGTCGCCGAAACGCACATCGAGCCCCCGATGGACGACGAGATCCCCGACGATGCGCCGGTTCGCACCGCCCTCGACCTGGTCGCTGAGGCCGTTCCCGCTTAGCTCGCGCATTTGCGGAGAGCATCTCCCTCATTTGCAGTACTCGAGTCCGCTATCCCTGCATGGTCATGGGCCGGGCGTCCCCTGCTCGGGTGACCGAACGCGCTATAGAGACACGAAATCGAGCGACGTAACGTTCTTCGCGGTGGTGGGCAAGAATGTTCGGTAAGGACGAGATGACTCGGACCCTCGCAGGTGAGGAGCCGATGGTGACGCTCGACGCCTTGGCCATCACCGAGCGGATCGGCCGGATCTCGCGCCCGCCTGAGCCAGTGAAGCCGCCGATCTACAGCGCGTTCGGCGACCGCAACCAGCCGACCGAAGCCAAGTGGCGGAGGGCGCTCCGGCCTCGACCGGTCAGCTGACCCGCACGCCCCGGTGATAGACCCGCCAGACGCGCCAGAGCGCGGCGGGATCGGAGAGCGGGTCGCCGTGAACGAGGACCACGTTCGCTGCGCCGCCCTCGGCGATCGTCCCAGCATCCTTGACCCCGAGGAGCTCGCCGCCGATCCAGGTCGCTGAACCGAGCGCCTCATAGGGTTCGAGCCCCGCGCGAACGAGCATCTCAATTTCCCAGGCGAGGTGACCCGGGCGCACCGAGCCGCCGCCGAAATCGCTCCCCGTCGCGATCCTCACGCCCGCGCTCTTCGCCGCGCGGACCGCGTCGAAGGCTTGCTCCTGCAACGCGGTCGCCGCGGCGCGGCCGTCCGCGAACCGTCCGCCCGCGGTCGCGGCGAATCCCTTGAAGCTCTCGAGGACGCTCAGGGTCGGGACGAGCGCCGTGCGTCCGGCCATCCTTTGCGCGGTCGCCACGTCGACGCCGAAGCCGTGCTCGATGGAGTCGACCCCCGTCGCGGCGGCCACGGCAGCACCTTTGCCCTGAGCGTGCGCGGTGATGCGTTTGCCGCGATCGTGGACCGCTTTCACGGTGGGGGCGAGCTCAGCGGCCGTGAACGTGACCTCATCACCGGTGCGTCCGGTGTCGACCGCGATCTTCACGAGGTCCGCACCGGCGTCCATCTCGGCGATCGCGGCTGCGCGGAGCTCCTCGCCAGAGTCGACGAAGACGACGAACGGCGGGAACTTGTCGCGACGCGCGAGCCAGGTGCCGGCCGCAAGGATGTCCGGAGCGTCGGGACGGTCGCGCAGCGAATCGCGGATGCGAAGGTTCAGGCGACGCGGCGCACCGACGTCACGCGCGGTCAGCACGCCCATACGTGCGAGGTCGCGCGCGGCTTCGTCGCCGCGCGCCAGGAGCTCTGCCTCCGGGTCGCCGAACCGCGCGATCCAGTTCGCCCCGCCGAGGCCCGTGAAATGCGCGTGGCAATCGACGAGGCCGGGGATGATCGTCGCACCTGAGGCGTCGACGCTCTCGGCGCCGGTCACATCAGCGACACCGTCATCCGGTCCGACGTACGCGACGCGACCGTCGCGCATGAGCAGCGAGATGCCGCGCCGTAACGCGGGCGAACGGCCATCCGCCAACGCCGCGCCGCGTAGGAGGACGGCGGCGGGGGCTATCGGGCTTTCTTTCCGATGGAGCGGATGAAACTCTCGATCGGGATCGCGGTCAGCGTCTCGATCTGAACGGTGCCGCGTGCGCCGAGACCGACGGAGACACGGGCGATGGTCTCGTTGTCCTTCGCTTCGACGATGTTGACGAAGTCGTAGCGACCCAGAGTCGCGTACTGTGCGACCACTCGGGCGCCGAGCGCTTCGATTTCCTTGTTCACCACCTTGATTCGGCGCGGGTTCGACTGCAGTGTCTTGACGCCCGCCGCTGTCACTTTTGTGAGGAGGACGTAGGTCGCCACGGTTTCTCCCTCCGGCCCCATACTCGGGCGAGAGCATATGCCGACCTTCACGCGGTCTCAGGCCGAGGCGACCCTCCCAAAGATCCGTCCGCTGCTCGAAGATCTACAACGTCGGAAGGCGTCGTACGATCGGCGGCCCACCGACCCCGTGGCCCAGGAGATCAACGCGCTGCTCTTAGAGATCGCCCGGCTCGGCGCGGAGGTGAAGGATCCCGACAAGGGTCTCATCGACTTTCGAACGACTCGTCGCGGCCGCGAGGTGCTTCTCTGCTGGCAGCTCGGCGAGGGCGACCGCATCAGCTACTGGCATGACCTCGAGACCGGTTTCGCCGGGAGGAAGCTCATCGAGGACTGACCCCGCGCACATTCGTGCGGGGCGTGTCGTCATTAATTGCGGGCCTT
>VBIL01000123.1 GCA_005879975.1 Chloroflexota bacterium | reverse complement strand
AGAAAGTGAACGTTGCGATCCCGCTCGCGATCGCGAGGATCGGGAAGCTGAACCTCGCGTCCAGCGGTCTCGTGCGCGGGCATCTAGGGAAATTCGGCATCGATCTGGACGAGCTGCTCCGCAGCGTCGACTTCCCCGGCAAGATCGTTGACATTGCCGACGATGAGGACCGGGTAGAGATTTTCGTCGAGTGAGCGACGAGCGGGTTTCCCGCTTGGTTCTGATCGGGCTCACCCTCGTGTCGTACCCGCTCGGCCGCTGGGTCTTCGGCCGCGCCGAGCACGCGATGCGCCGCCGCGGGATGCTCGCCGAGTATTGATTTAGAGTTTCGGCCGTGCGGATCATCTGGCGCGCGCTGATCAACGCGATCGCGATCGCGATCGCGGCCTTTTTCGTACCGGGCATCACCTGGGGGAATGCGTCGTATGGCTTCGGCGACGCCGACAAATACATCTCGCTGCTCCTGACGGGTCTGGTCCTCGGGATCGTCAACGCGTTCATCAGACCGATCATCGAGCTCATCTCGGCCCCGATCACCTGCCTCACGCTCGGCATCTTCCACTTCGTTATCGGCGCGATCATGCTCTATCTCGTATCACTGGTACCGGCGCTCGGGTTCGCGGTGAACGGACCTGTGGCGGCGTTCCTCGGTGCGATCGTCATCGCGATCGTAGGCGTCGTCCTGTCGTGGATCCTGCCCGACTGACCTCTCCGGGTCAGCCAGACTTTGTCGTCGTCACAGGACTCTCCGGCTCGGGCAAATCGCAGGCGGTAAAGGTCCTCGAGGACCTCGGCTACTACACCCTCGACAACCTTCCGCCGGCATTGATGGCATCGGCGATCGACGTGTCCCGAAAAGGCGGCAAGCAAAAGGTCGCGTTCGTGATCGATGCGCGCAGCGGCCTGCTCTTCGCGGACGCGAAGAAAGAGCTCGACGCGCTCGATCGCGCGGGCCCGCGCGCGCATCTCCTGTTCTTCGACGCCTCCGACGACGTGCTGCTCCACCGCTACAGCGAGACCCGCCACCGCCATCCGGTCGACGCTCCAGGCGGCGTCCAGCCGTCGATCGACGAGGAGCGCCGCATGCTCGTGGAGCTACGCGCCCGCGCCGACAAGGTGATCGACACGACGCACCTTTCGGTGAAGGACCTCCGCGACACCCTGCATTCACTCTACGGATCGGGCAAGAGCGGGATGCTCGTGCACGTCGAGAGCTTCGGCTACAAATACGGGCTGCCGCCCGCCGCGGACCTCGTCTTCGATGTGCGGTTCATGGAGAACCCCTTTTACATACCCGAGCTGCGCGACCTCACCGGGCGTGACGAGCCGGTGCGCGCGTACGTCCTCGAGCACCCCGCGACGAAGGAATTCCTCGCGCATGTGGTGCCATTTTTGAAATTCGCGCTCCCGCGTTACGAGGGCGAGAAGAAGGCACGGCTCGGGCTCGCATTCGGCTGCACCGGCGGACGGCATCGCTCCGTCGTGATCGCCGATGAGATCGCGCGCGCCACGCGCGAGTTCTGGCCCGGCGGGATCGAAGTCGAGCACCGCGACGTCGATCGGCCGGAGGTCCGGACCTGATGCGCGAGCGGATGGTCATCGGGAACTGGAAAATGAACCCGCCGACCATCGCCGATGCCGTCGAGCTGGCGCGCAGCGTGGCGGACCGAATCCCCGCGGGAGTTCTCGTTGGCGTTGCGCCCGCCGCGGTGGCCCTCCCCGCGGTCTCCGACGCTCTGCGCGATACGAACCTCGACGTGTACGCGCAGGACGTGCACTGGGAGGAGCGCGGCGCCTTTACCGGCCAGATCGCCGCGTCGATGCTCCGCGGGCTCGCGACCGGGGCGATCGTCGGCCACTCAGAGGTCAGGCGAGACCAGTGCGACGACGACGCGCGCGTCGCCAAGAAGTTGGCGCGCACGGTGACTGCGGGGCTGCGTCCAATCCTCTGTGTGGGTGAAAGCGCCGCGGAGCACGAGGCCGGTAATGCGAGCGTCGTAATCGTGCGCCAAATCGCCGCTGACCTCGCCGAAGCGCCTCGGCGCGGGTTACAGCGCCTGGTCGTGGCGTACGAGCCGATCTGGGCCATAGGCACAGGGAATCCGGCCACCGGGGAATGGGCAACTCTGGAAGTCCGGGCGATACGCGCTGCGCTCAAGCACGCCGGACTTGACGCCGAGGCGATTCCCATCCTGTACGGCGGAAGCGTCAGTGCGCGTTCGGTGGCGGAATTCGCCGCGGCCGACGGGATCGATGGTGCCCTGGTCGGCGGGGCTTCGCTCGATCCGGACGAGTTCGCCGCGATCGTCCGAGCATTCGGTTGAGCCGCGCGCGGCCCGCGCTCTACCGACCGGTCGTGCTCTGCGTCCTGGACGGGTGGGGCATCGCGCCGGACTCGCCGTCGAACGCCGTCACTCGTGCCACCACCCCGCGCCTCCGCGCGCTCTGGCAGACCTACCCGCACGCGACGATGCGCGCGAGCGGCCGTGACGTTGGGCTCCCCGACGGCGTCATGGGGAACAGCGAGGTCGGCCATCTGACGATGGGTGCCGGCTACGTCGAATACCAGGAGCTCGTGCGAATCAACGACGCGATCGACGATGGCTCGTTCTTCAGCAACGCCGCATTGCGGGCCGCCTGCGCGGCCGCGCGAGCGCGCGGCACGCTCCATCTCATGGGGCTCATCTCGACCGGCGGCGTACACGCGGACATGAAGCACCTCGAGGCACTTGTCCAGATGGCCGCACGGGAGGGTGTCTCCAAAGTCGTCGTCCACGCCTTCCTGGACGGCCGCGATATGCCGCCGCGAAGCGCGCTCGAGCTCCTCCCGCGCGTCCCGTGTCGCATCGCGACGGTCGAGGGGCGTTACTACGCGATGGATCGCGACAAACGATGGGAGCGGATCGAGCGCGCGTACCGCGCGATAGTCGACGCCGATGGCCCGCGCGTGTCGCGCGCCGAGGACGCCGTTCGCGAGTGTTACGCGAAACCGGAGTGCCGAGACGAGCTCCTCACGCCCCACGTGGTCGGCGACGGCGCGCGCATCGAGGACGGCGACGCCGTGGTGTTCTTCAACTTCCGGCCGGATCGCGCGCGCCAGCTCACCTGGGCCCTTCTGCAGCCGGACTTCAGCGGCTTCGCACGCACTCGCGTTCCGCGCGACCTCACGTTCGTTTCGATGACCGACTACAAGGTGGACATACCCGGTGTGCTCATCGCATTCCCGCATCAGGACGTCATCCCGATGGCGCAGATCCTCGCCGACGCGGGGCTGACCCAATTCCACACCGCCGAGACGGAGAAATACGCGCACGTCACCTATTTCTTCAACGGCGGACGCGAAAAGGCCTTCGCGGGCGAGGATCGCGAGCTCGTGCCGTCGCAGAAGGTTTCGACGTACGACCAGCGACCGGAGATGAGCGCCGCCGGTGTGGCCGGCGCGCTGGTGAAGGCGGTGCGGAGCGGGAAGTACGACTTCGCGATCGTGAACATCGCGAATCCGGATATGGTCGGACACACCGGCGACTTCGCGGCAACCGTGCGAGCGATGGAAGCGACGGATGGCGCTGTCGGCGAGATCGTCGACGCGACGCTTTCCGCAGGCGGCTGCGTCCTACTCACCGCGGATCACGGCAACGCGGAAGAGATGGCTTTTCCCGACGGCGGCCCGAACACGCAGCACAGCACCAACCCTGTACCGGTGATCTTCATCGCAAAAGAAGCCCCGGCCACATTCGCGATGCGCGACGGCGTGCTCGCCGACGTCGCCCCTACGCTGCTCGACCTTCTCGGACTTCCCATTCCGGGACGCATGACCGGACGGCCACTGCTCGCGCGGCGCGCCACCTGATGCGGTCGCGCGCGACGCTCGCGTGGGGCTCGTACGTCCTCATCGCCGGCGCGCTCGCGGCGTACGCGGTGGTCACGTGGCTCGCCGCAGTCGTAGCGCGCGCTCCGGTGCTCTATGGGGAAGGTGCGGTTGCGAATGCGGCGCGCTTGGCGCGCGACGGCGTGGCCTACTTGGACGTCGATCCGCAGCGCTTTGTCGCCGCGAACTACCCGCCGCTGTATCTGCACGTCACGTCGGTCGGCGACGCCTTCGTGACCGGCAGGATCGTGAGCATCCTGGCGACCCTCGCGGTTGCGGCGACCGTGTTCGTCTCGGCACGATCGGCCGGCCGGCTCGCCGCCGCAGCGCTTGCCGCGGGCTGGCTCGCGCTCGCTCCGGTGATGGTCTGGGGCCCGGCAGTGAAGCCCGACCTCCTCGCATTGGCGCTGACGGCGGTCGGCGTTGTGACGCTCGATCGCCGCCGAGACCTCGCCGCGGTCGCGGGTTTCGCACTCCTCTTCGCCGGCTTCGCGAAGCCGACCGCATTCCTCCCGGCGCTGGCTCTCGCGGCTTGGCTCGCGCGCGCCGATCGCTCCGCGCTCGCGCGATTCGTGTTCGGCGCGGCGGTCGCAACGATCGCCGCAGCTGTCACCGTGTACCTGGATTCGGTGCCCGACGTGTGGCGACATGTCGTCACCTGGAACGCACTCTCCTGGTCGCTCGAGCAGTGGCTGCCGCTCGTCTTTCTCGCGGTGATCGTCGTCGGCGTGCCTGCGTTGATCGCGACGTTCGCCGGAGGGGTCCGGGGGGCACGAGCCGCATACATGATCGGCGCGCTCGGGATCCTCATCGCCGGCGGGCGCGAGGGCGCGACGATCAACTATCTGCTCGATCTGACGGTCGCGATCATGCTGGCGATCGCGGCGGTCGCTTCGAGGCTCCGCGCGCGCACGCTTCTCCCAGTCGCGTTACTGGCGCAGCTCGTCTTCGGAACCCTCGTGCTCGACCCGCTCCGAGTTGTGCCGGGCCGCGTTCCGACCACCGGTGCGTGGTCAGAACCGCTTCCTAGCGGCACCGCCATCGCCTTCCGTGTGGACGGTCGCTACCTGGTGGAGGACGCGGGACTCCTCGCCAAGACTGGGATCTCGCCGGTCGTGGACGATCTTTTCCTGTGGTCACGTCTCGTCGAGCGGGGGATCATCGACGCGGATCCGATCGTCACCCAAGTGCGCGACGGCCGGATCGACGCCGTCATCGCCCAGGTCGATCTCGAGCACCTCGAGGCGGCTCCCGCGTTCGAACGTCAGCGCTGGGCAGGGACACTGGTGCGTGCGGTGCTGGACCGTTACCGGCTGGCAAACCACTTTGGCCAACTCTGGATCTATGAGCCTCGTTGACCGTTAGACTTTCTTCGATGGATCCACTTCAGGTCAGCCAGCTCATCATCGCCATCGCGGTCGCGACCTCGATCCTGCTTCAGGCCCGCGGCACCGGTCTCTCGTCGACTTTCGGTGGGGAATCGACCGCATACCGTAGCCGCCGCGGGCTCGAGCGGACGCTCTTCCGCCTGACGGTCATCCTCATCGTCCTGTTCGTCGCCATCTCGCTGTGGGGCGCGAAGGCTGCCACCGGGTAAGTGACCGGTCGCGACAAGGTCGTCGTCGTCGCCCTCGTCGGGCTGCTCGTCCTGGCGAGCCTCGCCGCCATCATCGCGGAACAGAACCCGGCCACTGGTGGTCCGGCATATGGCGGCACCTACGTCGAAGGCGTTGCCGGCGTGCCGCAGTACCTCAATCCCGTCATCGCCGCGACCGACGTCGACGAGGACGTGGTCCGGCTCGCGTTCAGCGGACTCACGCGATACGACCAGAACGGGGCGATCGTCCCGGATCTTGCGGCCGGGTTCCGCACCGAGAGCAACGGCCGCGTGTGGACGTTCGATATCCGCGACGACGCCCGATGGCAGGACGGGCAGCCCGTCACCGCTGACGACGTCGTCTACACGGTCAAGCTGCTGCAGGACCGCGGCTATGTTGGGCCGTATAGCGACGCGTTCCGCGGCGTGACCGTCGAGCGCCTCGACGACCGCGGGGTTCGGTTCACCCTGCCGGACGTGTACGGTCCGTTCGCCCAAAGCACAACGGTCCCGCTGCTTCCGGCCCACCTTCTCGGCAGCATTCCTTACGCGGAGCTCGCGCGGCAGACCTTCAACGTGCGGCCGATTGGGACTGGACCCTTCCGGGTGATTGATATCGATAGCCGTCAGGTCGTCCTCACCCGGAACGACGACTTCTACCGTACTCGCCCGGATCGAGCCAGGCCGTTTCTCGATCGCCTGATCCTCCGCTTCTATCCGGACACGAGCGAAGCGTTGCTCGCGCTCTCACGCGGGGAGTTGGACGGGGTCGC
This sequence comes from Chloroflexota bacterium, assembly GCA_005879975.1. GTDB lineage: Bacteria > Chloroflexota > Limnocylindria > P2-11E > P2-11E > 3-1-20CM-2-70-9. The sequence goes on along the minus strand of VBIL01000123.1, from coordinate 8,952 downwards.
AGGCCTCTCGAACCCGGACGCCGAGCGTGCACGCACCTTGAAAAACGTCGTCCTCTACAGCATGCCGACCGACAACTTCGTGGCGCTCTTCCTAAACGTGCGGCCGGAGAAGATCGTCTTCCGCGATCGCGCCGTCCGGCAGGCCGTCGCGACAGCGATCGAGCGCGGTCGGGTACTCCAGCAGGCCGCGGACGGCCGTGGCACCGTGGCCGACGAGTTCGTACCCTCCACCTCCTGGGCGTACGTCAGGGACGTAACGCGCTACACGTACTCGGTCGAGGACGCGAAAACGCTGCTGGACCGCGCCGACTGGAAGGATCACGACGGCGACGGAGTCCGTGATAAGGGCGGGCAGAAGCTGGCGTTCACGATCACCACGTCGGACGAGCCGGCGCGCACCACGGCGGCCGCCTCGATCCAGAAGGACCTGAATGCCGTAGGGATGAAGGTGGACGTCCGGACGATGCCATTCGGTGAGCTCGTCGACTCGGCCGCGCGTCAGCGAACCTTCGACGCGTTGCTCGTGGAGATCGCCGTATCGGGCGACCCCGACCCGTACCCGTTCTTCCACTCAACGGAGGTGAGCGATCCCGGGCATAACTTCTCCGGCTACTCGACGCTGCCGATCGATCGGAATCTCGAGGCCGCGCGGCGCACGTTCGATGAGGCGGCGCGCCGCGAGCTCTACGCGCCGGTGTTCCAGGCGATCTCGATCGAGGTGCCGGTCGTGTATCTCTACTTCAGTGATTACCTCTACGCGCAGAGCCGCCAGGTGCAGGGTCTGCGGATCGCGCCGCTCACCGATCCGCGCGAGCGTTTCTGGAACGTCGAGGACTGGTACGTGCGGACCGTGCCTCGGCGGTGACACGGCTGTCGTCATTTTTGACGACAGGGTTGAAACATTTAGGCGTCTTCCCTGGCACGCGTGGGTGTGCGTAGATGCGCGTGTGGGAAAGCCGAAGACGGTTCGGGCCACTCGCTATCAACGTCACGTACCGCGCGAGCTCGACAAGCGAATTCGAGGCTATCGAGCGCTTCCGCTCGAGTGGTCATCTGAGATGGCCTATGTCGTTGGTCTTCTTGCGACCCGACGGCTGCCTGTCGCGCGATCGCAGGCACATCATCTTTACGAGCCGAGACCTCGACCTGGTCGAGTCGTACCTTCGCTGTCTCGGCCGGCCGATCCGTTATAGCGTTAGTCGCACCCGTCGGGGCAAACAAGCCTACTACGCCCAGTTCTCAGACGTGGCTTTCTACGACTGGCTTCTGTCCGTCGGGTTGATGCCAAGAAAGAGTTTGACGCTTGGGCCTATCGACGTTCCGGACGCCTATTTGTCGGCGCTTGCCCGCGGTCTGCTCGATGGAGACGGGACGATTAGCGTTTTCACGCATCGGCCCACCCGCGCGAGATATCCCGACTATCTCTACGAACGCTTGTGGGTTTTCTTTCTCTCGGCGAGCGTCTCACACATTGAATGGCTGCGAGCACGACTCAGGGGGCGCTACGGCGTTGATGGCTATGTCGAGCGCATCGTCCGGAAAAAGAGGCGCGATTTGTATCGACTGAAATTCGGAAAGAGCGAGTCGATCAAGCTCTTGGGTAACCTCTACGAAGATCCGACCGCGCCAAGGCTCGAACGGAAATGATGACGTTGGGCTGAGTACGCCGCAAGATGCTGTGCGGAAGGAGGGACTTGAACCCTCAAGACCTTTCGGCCATACGGCCCTGAACCGTACGCGTCTGCCAGTTCCGCCACTTCCGCGTGACAGATCAATTGTATGGCGAGCGCCGCGCGATGCGAGTTCGTACCATCGCCTCGATGCGGCGAACTGCCGATGTCGTCATCGTCGGTGGCGGGATCATCGGTGCCTCCATCGCGTATCACCTGACCAAGAAAGGCGTGCGCGACGTTCTCGTCCTCGAGCGCGACCGCCTCGGGTCAGGATCCACCGGAAAGAACGCCGGCGGGATCCGTCTGCAGTTCTCCAGCGAGATCAACGTCCGTCTCTCGCAGCGCTCGCTTCCGCACATCGAGCGCTTCGCCGATGAGATCGGCGCCGATCCGCACTTCCATCAGGTCGGCTATCTCTTCCTCATCACCGAAGACCGTGACGTGGCGCCGTTCGAGCGCTCGCTCGCGATGTGGTCGAAGCTCGGCATCCCCGCGCGCCGCGTCACCGCGGCAGAGGCGAAGGCGCTCTTTCCGCAGGCGCGCACCGACGACGTTCGCTTCGGGACCTTCTGCGCGAAAGATGGCTACGCCGACCCGTCGAGCATGATGAACGGATACGTCGCACGTGCTCGCGAAGCCGGTGCGACATTCGTCGAAGGAGCTGAAGTCACGGAGGTCACCTGCGGCAACGGCCGCGTCGCCGGTGTCCGCTCCAAGGGCGGTTCGCCGGCACATCTTCGTCACCGAACCCGTCGCGGGGCTCGATGCGGACTTCCCGCTGACGATCGAATTCGCGACCGGCCTTTACGGACACCGCGAATCCGGTGGTGTACTGCTCGGGATGGCCGACCCGAACGAGAAGCCGGGCTTCGATGACAGTGTGAATTGGGACTTCATGCCAACCGTGGTCGAGCGTGCGCTCTCGCGGTTCCCGATCCTCGAGCGGACGTCGATCAAGACCGGTTGGGCCGGACTCTACGAAGACACCCCGGACAAGCACCCGATCCTCGGGAAGGTGGAAGGCGTGGACGGCTTCATTTGCGCCGCCGGTTTTTCTGGCCACGGCGTGATGCACGCGCCCGCGACCGGCGAGCTCATTGCCGAGCTCATCGTCGACGGGCGAACATCGCTCGATATCGGCCCACTTCGCGCATCGCGATTCGGCGCGGGGGACCTCGTGCGTGAGCACAACGTGATATGAGCGCCGCATTCCTTCTGTTGCTCCTCGATCTCGCGCTCGTCGTCGGTGCGGCGATCTTCCTACTCCTTGTCGTCCTGCAGCGCGGACGGCTCGGGACGAACCTCGGCCTCGCGTTGCTCCTGATCATCCTCGCCGCGACCGTCTGGTACACGGCTGTCCGAACGCCGCCACCTCATCCGTGAGTACCATCGGGTCGGGTGTTCACGCGCGATGAGATCCGCCTGACGACGCTCTCCACCTGCGCGGGCTGAGGAGCCAAGCTGGGCCCGGGCCCGCTGGCGCAGGTGCTGCGTCCGATGCGCGAACAACGAAGTCCCGCGGAGCTGCTCGTTGGCCTCAAGGTGGCCGATGACGCGGCCGTGTACCTGGTCGCGCGCGACGTCGCGATCGTCGAGACGCTGGACTTCTTCCCGCCGATAGTCGACGACGCCTATGCGTCGGGCGCGATCGGCGCCGCGAATGCGATGTCCGACGTGTACGCGATGGGCGGCGAGGTGCTCTTCGTGCTCAACATCGCCGCGTGGCCCGAAGACGCGCCGCTTTCACAGCTCGAGCGCATATTCCAGGGCGCGATCGACAAGGTCGCCGAGGCTGGGGGCGTCGTCGCCGGCGGACACACGGTGATCGATCGGGAACCGAAGTACGGCCTCGCCGTCACCGGTCGCGTGCATCCCGAGCGGATGCTGCTGAAGTCGCGCCTCCGTCCAGGTGACGCGCTCTGGCTCACCAAGCCGATCGGCACCGGCGTGCTCACGACCGCGCACAAGAACGGTGCGCTCGACGCGGCCGATCTCGCGTCAGCGATCGCATCGATGGTTGCGTTGAACCGCGGCGCCGCTCGCGCGGCGCTTGACGCCGAGCTGCACGCGGCGACCGACATCACCGGGTTCGGACTTATTGGGCACGCGCACGAGATGGCGGATCAGTCGAGCGTCGGCGTCCGCATTCGTGCGAGCGCGGTGCCGCTCCTACCCGCGGCGCGCCAACACGCCGCGACCGGGCTCAGCTTTGGTGGGCTCGAGCGGAATCGTGCCTACTTCGACGACGGCGCACGCGTGAAGTTCGAAGGCGTCGACGATTCGATCCGGACGTTGCTTCTCGACCCACAAACATCTGGCGGTCTCCTCGTCGGCGTGCCGAGCGCTCACGCTGAGGCGTGGCAGCGGGCGATGAAGACCCACGAGGTGCGCGCAACGGAGATCGGTGAGGTCATCGCGGGCAGCGGCGTGATTGTCGTTCGTTGAGCTCCTCGGCGGAGGTCGCTGAAGAGCAAGCGGAAGCACCACTTCGGCCGAGCGCCCGGGCAGCGGAGCTTGCGGCGCTCCATCCGCAACGGGCCACGCTCGAGCTCGCCTGGCCGGGGATCGTCGAGAACGTCATCGCCGCAGCCGGGCAGGCGACGGTCTTCGCATTCGTCGGGCATCTCGGCGCGACCGCGACGGCGGCGGTCGGCGCGTCGCTGCAATTCCTCTTCCTCATGTTCCCGGTCTGGCGCTCGCTCGCGATCGGGACGATGGCCCACGTCAGCAGGAGGATGGGAGAGGGTCGGGCGCGTACGGCGGCGGACGTCGCTCGCCAATCGATCCTGCTCGGCGCCATCGCGGGGGTCATCTTCGGCGTTCTCTTCATCGCATTCGCCGCACCGCTCCTGCGGCTCCTTGGCGCGAACGAAGACGTGGTTGCGGTCGGAGCTCCGATCCTCGCGCTCATGGGCGGCGCGAGCGTGTTCCAGACGGTCTGGTTCATCAGCCTCTCCGCGGTGCGCGCCGCCGGCGACAGCCGCACGCCGATGTGGCTTGCGATCCTGTCGGTGATCCTGACCATCCCGCTCGCGTTCATCTTCATCGACGTCGTGCGTGTCGGTCCCATCGGTGCCGCCTACGCGATCGTCACGGAGAGCGCGGTCATCTGCGGGTTGTCGCTTCTCCTGTTGTGGCGAGGGCGCGCGGATCTGAGCATCCGCGGGGGCTCGTGGCGCCTGGACGTCGGGCTGATCCGCTCGATATTCGCGGTGAGCCTTCCATCCGCAGCGGAGAGCGCGATGTTCAGTGTCGGAATACTTGCGCTCTCGGGGTTTGCGTTCCGGATCGGGACGAACGCATCGGCGGCGCACCAGATCGTGAACCAGGTTGAGAGCTTCTCGTTCCTGCCGTGCATCGGCTTTTCGGGCGCGGCGAGCGCGCTCGTCGGTCAGGCACTTGGCATGGGTGATCCGCGGCGGGCGACGCGCTCGGGTTGGGCGGCCGTGCGGATGGCGATCCTCTGGTCGACGCTCGCCGGGGTCGCTTTCATGGTCCTTCCCCATGCCCTGCTCGGGATCTTCACGAACGACGAGCACGTCGTCGAGGCCGGCGTCGGCGCGCTGGCGATCGTCGGCGCCGCCCAGCCCGCGCAGGCGCTGATCTTCACGCTCGGCGGGGCGCTTCGCGGGGCGGGGGACACGCGTTTTCCGCTCGTGGCGACGATCGTGAACTGGTTTGTCGTCCGATTGCCCCTCGCGTACGTGCTTGCGTTCCCAATGGGGCTTGGCCTCGCAGGCGTCTGGGCGGGCATCGCGGCCGACTATTTTGTGCGCGCGGCGCTGCTCGCGTGGCGATTCAACTCGGGAGCGTGGCAGAGAGTGCGCGTGTAACTTGCTTGGTTACGGTGCCCAGGGCGGGACTTGAACCCGCACGCCTTATTAGGGCACATGCCCCTCGAACATGCGTGTTTACCATTACACCACCTGGGCTCAGAGCACCAAGTCTAGCAAACACGAAGGGCGTGGCGCCCCGCATAGTTCAGCCAGATCGCGCGCTTTCTTTCGAGACAGGGGGCATCGGCAGGATAGATCAGCGGCAAGAGAACAAGTGAGCTGCGCTTTCCGTATCGAAGTTCGAAGAACGGATGGCGATTTGGGCGCGGAATCTTCGTTTTCATCTCGGTGAGATTGCCCATCTGCCCAGTAACGCACAGGAGCCGTGTCTGCAGCCACTCCAGGTGAGGTCGGCTCGCTGACTTGAAGCTTGTGATGAGGTATTCCCAGTAGTAATCGCTACGGCGACCGGTGTCGGCACGATAGACCTTATTGATGACACTCCCATCTCCATCGAGTAAGCCGCGAACGAGAGGGATCAGGTATTCGTCAGGAACGGAAAGCCCACGGATCGTGAGGCTTTTGCGCGGTGTTAGACCGGTCGAGCAAAACCACCCATAGAGCGCTGAGTCATGGAACTGCGTGAAGTAGGCGACCCCACCCTTTTTTGTGGGCTGGCTCTTAACTCGGTTTCTTCGGCCGAGGAGGCGAAGGTAGGTCTCTACCAACTGCCGGTCTCCCGACTTGAAGTTAATGGCGCGCCTCCCCGTGATTAGGCAGCCGTCTGTCGCCGTGAGGCCGACCAGGTAGGCCATGTCATCCGACCATTCGAGCGGCAGGGTCGTGAGGCGGGCGAGAGGCCAACGGCAAAGCTCCATCGGCGTCCGTCGCACGTACTGCTTTCCGCGATGGGACGCCGCCATCCGCGCGACTCGAGGATCCGTCGCAGCGGTGAGACCCTTAGCCCATCCTGGCCCACGCGCGCAACGTCTCATGAGACAGTCTGTCGCCGCAAGCCCGCAAATGTGCCAACGCCGTCATCAAAATGTGCGAAGTCTCCGCACAAAATGACGACAGCCCTAACAAAGCGAGCGCAAGGCCGGCGACCTACGATCGAGCCGTGCCCATCGCCCGCTGTCCGCGGTGTCGCGCCGAAGACATCAGCGCCGACGCGCACCCGACGCGACTTCTTCAGAACGGCCAGACCGTGCCGGTCTTCGTGTGTTGTAACTGTTTCCGCCCCGCCGAGCTCGAATTCCAGATCGCGTGCGAGGCGAATCAAATCCCGTATCGGCCCCTCGCGATCCGCGAATCGCTGCGCCTTCTGCGCGACTTCTACCGCGCTCGCCACGCTGCGTCGCCGGACGATCCCTATGTCGCCGGTGCGCTCGCGGACATCGAGCGCCGACTCAGCATCGAGCCGGTCGGACGCGCTCCTAAACTCGACGCGTGAGCCCGATCCGTCCCGACCTCGCGCTCCTCTGGCCCTCGTACACGCTCTTTCCGCTCGCGGGGTTGGGCATCCTTGTCTTCGGGGCGAGCGCGGGCGACTTCACGATGGTGCTGATCGGCCTTCTGCTCCTCGCGGCGAACGCCGCGATCGTCGTCAACTACGCGTACTTCACGAAGCTCGCCATCGAGAGCGGGGAGCTCGTGTATCGCACGAATTTTGGAACGCGCGTCGATCGGGTCGCGCTCGGGGCGCTGCAGAAGATAGACGCGAAGCGATATCCGGGCGCGCATTCCGGCGTCTCGGCGCCGTTCTTCGTAGCGCGGGGACGTGACTCGACGGTCAAGGTCAACACCAAGCCTTACCGCTTGCGCGACTTCACCCAGCTCATCGGCCTGGTGCGCTCGGCGAACTCGCGCGTCGAGCTCGATCCGTTCTGGGCGCGTGTCGCGGCAGGCGAGGACCCATCGAAAGAGATCGAGCTGAGGCCTCGCAGCCGCTTCTAGCGCGCGCCCGCCAAACGGCGAAGCTCGATTGCCGTGCATCGGTCCCAGACGACACGAAGTCCCGCCGACTCGGCTCGGCGCGCCGCGGCCTCGTTGCCGAGGTCTAGCTGGAACCAGATCGCCTTCATCCCCGCGGCGATGGCATCGTCGACGACCGCATCGAGGAATTCGCCTCGACGGAAGACGTCGACGAAGTCCACCTCGTCTTCTTTCGGTATGTTGGCAAGTCGCTCGTACGACCGCTCGCCTTCGACGATCGCTCCGCCGAGTGCGGGATTCACTGCGATGACGCGGTAGCCATGCCTGCGAAGCGTGCGTGACACGGAGTTACTGGGGCGATCGGGCCGCAGAGAGTAACCGAGGACCGCGATCGTATGAGATGAAGAGAGGAGGTCCTCGATCAGTCCGGGGTCATTCATTTTCTCACATCACGCGTCCGAGAAAAAGGTCTTGTCGCGCATCTGCATCGCAGGATAATCGCCGGGAGATGCCCCCTCGCGCACCAGTTGTCTGGACCACCACCGCGGTCCGAAGCGAGCGCTTTCGCCAGCGACTCGACGAGCGTCACCGCGACCTGAGCATCCAAGCGAAGGCCCGCGGGCGCACCTACCGGCGTTCGCGCGGCAATCCCGCAAGCGATGAGGTTCGTCGTCTGCGTGCGGACTTCCTCGCCGCTCTCGGACGGCTGAGCTCCTTCGAGATCGCGATGAGCCGGCTTGCGCGATGCCGATACGACCTTCAGCTGGCTGAACGCGCCGACGACCTCTCGCGCGACTACTTCCAGCTCTGGCATCTCGTCGCCCGCCGAAGCGGAGGCTCGTGGCCTGAGGAAGAGCGCGATGCCGAGCGGCTTGATTACTTCGCCATGCAGCTCGGCCGGCTCGAGGGCATAGCCGACGCGCTTGTCCTCGCTGGACGCAATGTGCGTCTCTTCCCTTTGCCTCAGGTGCCCTGGCTCAACGCGCAATAGCCTCGCGCGCTCCTCATACTTGAAACGGTCGGGGCCGTAGCTCAGCGGTCAGAGCGCGCGGCTTACATCCGCGACGTCGGAGGTTCGAATCCTCCCGGCCCCACTCATCGCCGGATGAGGCAGCCGCCACGCCAAGTCGTACCCCTACCGTAAGCGTTAGCGGTGCCGTTCGCGGACGCGCTCGCACGATTGGCGATCAGGATGGACCTGTGCGGGTACCGCTGTCGGCGTTCGTCGCGCTATTGGTGGCGTCAGCTTGTGCGCCCAGCGCACCGACCGCGACCGACCCCATCCCGCCCGCCGCCCCTGCTTTGTCGATCGCGATCGAAACGCTGCCGCCCGCGGAGCGTCCCGAGCGGCCCGATCCGACCCCGCCGCCGGTCGCGGCGCCACCCCAGGCGCGGCCCGTGGGGTGGGATATCCCTCCATCCGCGATGTTCCCGATCGTGAATCTGGCGCGCGGCGCCATCACGATCACCACACCTTCACCGCTGACGGACGTCACTGCGCGCCCGCACGAGTGGCATCAGCGACAGCTCGAAGGGTGGTCGCGCGAGTACGCGCAGCTCCTCGACCG
>VBIL01000122.1 GCA_005879975.1 Chloroflexota bacterium | reverse complement strand
CAACGACTGGCAAGCAGTACGAGCCCAGTTGACTGCAATCCTGGATGGCCAGACGACAGACGGGGTTTACGGACGCGCGCTCATCCAAGTCGCGATGGAATTACCAATCGGCATTGATCCGCTATTCGATCGCTACCGCGCGGCAGCAGCCATCGATCACGGCGATTGGGACACACTGCGCCGGTGCATCGCAAGCAACCCGATCGCTCCGGCAGAGCTCCTTGGTGTAAGGGACCTCTTGCTGGCCCCGCTCGACCAAGTGGACCTTCCGGCAGCACTCGGACAGCCACCTCAGAGCATGTTCTTTTCTCCTTACGAGCACGAACTCAACCAAATGTCCCGACGCTTTCGTCACTGGGCCCGCGAGATGTTGAGTTTCCAGGCAACCGATGTCGTCTGGTCACGCCCAGACATCCCTGCGGGACGGCACTTCCGCCATCGCAGGTTGCAGGATGCGATGTATCTCGGATTCGCAGAGGTCCAGGCTGGCCGCCTACCGACCGCAATGGCCCAAGCACTTGAGGCCAGGCACCTAGGCGACGAGGAAGAGCCACTCAGGCTCTGCGCACCAGACTTAGAGGAGTTGTGTGCTTGGGCGATGGGAGACGAGCGCGTACCTGACCTCCGACTCCTAGCGAGCCTTGGGCAGCCAAGCGGCCTGTCCCCCCTCGGCGCATGGCAATTACTCGTGTTTCTTATGCCGCTCGTCGCCGTGATGCGCGGTGACGTCTTCATAAGGGGAGCTCGGCTCGTGGAGCGGATTGCCGCGCGTCTCGGCTCATCGCGGGCACAACTGATCGGCCAGGCTTGGCGCGTGACGGCTGAGTATCTCGCTCATGGGAGAGACAAGCATCCCGAACTACCCGGGCTGCGCGCACAAGCAGATCGCGCGGGCGCGGGACTACGCGTGTTGCCCCTTCTCCTCGCCGCCGTGACCTCGAAGCGACCAAGCGATTTCGCTAGCGCCGAGGCGACCGCGCGCAGGGTCGGTAACGTCTGGGCGCAGGTCAGCGCATTGACCTGGACCGCTGCCCTGAATCCAACGACCAGGTCCGCTCGCTGGCTCTCGGTACTCCTGGAGATGACGGGTTGGCGCCGGCTGATCCTAGTTCCTCCGGAGGTGGCTGCGGATGCGGCGCTAGGTCTCGCCTCGCTTGGGATGCGCGGACGAGCGATCGTTGAACTCGCCTCGACTGCGGGCCGACCGAACGTACTTCTCGACGTCGCGCTGCGACATGTTGACGACACCGCGGCACCGCTCCTGTCAAGACTTGCTGCGGTCGAAGCCCTTGGGACGCTGGGGACTTCACGCGCCGGTGAGATCCTCGCCCGACTCGGCCGCCATAACGACGAGCTCGGCCGGAGAGCCCGGCTCGTCTCGCAAAGAAGGCGGCGGACGGGACTAACCGAGCGCGAACTTGAGGTGGTACAGCTCGCGGCCAGAGGCGGAACGAACCGTGACATCGCCGAGCGCCTGAGCCTTAGCCAGCACACGGTCGCCAGGCACCTCGCGAATGCTCGTGGAAAACTAGGCGCCGCAAATCGGACCGAGGCCGCGGCAAAGCTCGAGGAGCTGGAGGTTCGCTAGCCCGAAACCGAGCTGATCACCCCTGCGCAAACGAACTCTGTCCAGACGTAGAACCAAATGAACACAGCCGGTGACGATGGACACCGCTCGATCCCGGTTCATCGCCAAAATCCGCCAACTTATGATGCTCATTCGGCACGCCACTTATTGTCCGTCGCCGTGGTCAGCGTCAGATTCGCTCATACCTCGCCACGTCCAAGACGAAGACGGTCGCACCACCGAAGGTGACCTCGACCGGGTAAGGCATGTAGAACTCGCCGGGCTCCATGATCGGGGGCATCGGGTTGATGAACTGGCTGCGCGCGTGGCAGGTCTCACGGATCGTCGCGAGCACGTCGTCAACTTGTGGCTCTTCGACCCCCGCAAGGATGGTGGCGTGCGACTGCTTCAGGAACCCACCTTGTGAGTGAAGGCGCGTGACGCGGTAGTCCTTGTCGGTGAGCGCATCCACCAGCGCACCGGCGTCCTCCGGATGCACGATCGCAATGACCAGTTTCATCGGGCGGCGACTATACCCCGCGCCTCTCGACACCCCCTGCGACATGGTCAGACGTCTTTGGTCAATTCCAGCGATGCGGCCGGAGGGGACAGCCCTCACGATCGCCCTCACCCTTCGCCCTCCGCGGCATCCGTCGCCAGGCCAGAGTGCCTAGCGGCTGCTCCACCTGGCGGCGGATGTCCGCGGAAACAGGCGACCGAAGGGGCGCACCGGCAGCGGCGTAACGTATCCCGCCTGCCTGACTGACGGTCAAGCCGGAAGGAGACTGAGATGAAGGGGCTCACGCGGATCGTAGCGATCGTGGCGATCGTGCTCGCTCTCCAACTCGGACAGTCATCGAGGGCTCTGGCGGATCCGTGCGTCGGCTGTGAGGACCCGTGCAGGGCGTGCCCTTGGATCCCAAACGACATCGCTTGGGAATGACGCGGGCGACCTGAGCCCCCGGCTCGCGGGCTCTTTGTTCCGCCGCTAGGCGAGAGCGCCCAGCAGCTGCTCGACTTGGCGGCGGACGTCCGCGGCGATCTGATCTTCGGTGCGGTCGCCGTTCACGACGACGAACCGCCGCGGCTCGGCAGCCGCGAGCCGAAGATAACCTTCGCGCACGCGTCCGTGGAAGTCCGCGTCGAGATCGTGAAAACGATCCCACTCACCTCGGCGTCCCGCGACCCGAGCGACGACGACGTCGACAGGCGCGTCGATAAGAAACGTCCGTTGCGGGACCAGGTCGCCGACGGCAAAGCGGGTCAGCGCGCGCAGGCCCTCGAGGTCGGCGCCATGCCCGTAGCCCTGATACGCCAGCATCGAGTCGAAGAAACGGTCGGCGACGACGATCTGTCCCGCACCGAGAGCCGGCCGAATCACATCGCGGACGAGTTGCGCGCGGGCGGCTGAATAGAGGAGCGCCTGCGCCTCGGGCGACAACGCGACGTCGCGGGCATGCAGGACCACGTCGCGGATCCGTTCGCCGGCCGAAGTTCCACCTGGTTCGCGGGTGTGGACAACCTCGCGGCCACGTGCGCGCAAGTCGTCGGCGAGCCGCGACGCTTGTACGGACTTTCCGAGGCCTTCGCCACCCTCGAACGAAATGAAGACGCCGCTCACCGATAGATCTGGACGCGGCGATAAGGCTCGTGCCCGGTGCTGCGCGAGCTAAGGTTCGCGCGCTCGATGAGCTCGTGCTGCAGCTTGCGAACGTAGGCGTTCTGGGGTGCGAGCTCGATCTCGTCTGATTGCCCGCCCACGACCTGCTCGATCGCCTCGCGGGCCTCTTCGAGGGCCTTGTCCTCCGGTCCGCGCCGCAGCTCGATGACCGAGGCGAGCGCGCTCGCTATTTGCGTCGACGAGTTCGACCGCGCGATGTAGATCGGGATCCCCGACGACTCGGCGTTCCGGAGGCGCGGCGTCTTGCGGCGGTAGTAGTTCTTGAGCGTGATGACGACGTCCGCGTCCTCGGGCTCGCGCACGATCGCCACGGGCATGCCGAGGCCGCGCGCGGCGTCCTCGACGCGGGTCCAGGAGAGGCCGAACGGGTAGACCTTCACCGTCTCGCGCCCCCCATCGACGGGGAGGCGCGGCGTGCTTCGGCGCTCCACCGCTTCGGAGGCGGTGCGCGTAGGCGCGGACGTCGAGACCTGCACCTGTCCGCCGAGATCGCGCTCTCTGATCTCAGGGGCGACCGGCATCCCGAGGAGGACCGCGTCCACGGTCTGCGCGACGTCGTAGTAAAGCGCGACGCGCTGGTAGGCCTGGATCTCGACAAGCACCTGGAAAGTCGGAGGCGCCTTTCGCTCGAGGACGCTCTTTTGCGTGCCGCGGCGGCGCGCCTCCTCGTCGGAGAGCGTCACCGTCTGGATACCGCCGACGAGATCCGAGAGCGTGGGGTTCAGCATGAGGTTCTCGAGCGTGTTGCCGTGGGCGGTCGCGATGAGCTGCACGCCACGCTCGGCGATCGTCCGGGCTGCCGCGGCCTCCTGCTCGGTGCCGATCTCATCAATGACGACGACCTCGGGCATGTGGTTCTCGACCGCCTCGATCATGACCGCGTGCTGGAGCGAAGGCGTGGCGACCTGCATACGGCGCGCGCGGCCGATGCCCGGATGCGGGATGTCGCCGTCGCCGGCGATCTCGTTCGATGTGTCCACGATCACCACGCGCTTCCCCATCTCGTCGGCGAGGACGCGCGCGACCTCGCGCAGCAGCGTCGTCTTGCCCACGCCGGGGCGACCGAGCAGCAGGATGCTGCGGCCCGCTTCGACGACGTCGCGGATGATCTCCATCGTCCCGTATACGGCGCGGCCGACGCGGAGCGTGAGCCCAACGACCTTCCCGGCGCGGTTGCGGAGCGCGCTGATGCGGTGGAGCGTGCGCTCAATCCCGGCGCGGTTGTCGCCACCGAACTGCCCGATGTGGCTGATCACGTACGCCAGATCTTCCGCGGAGACCTCGCGGCGCGCGAGCGTCTCCTCGCGCCGGGCGAACCGCGCCTCCGGTAAGCGCCCGAGGTCCATCACGATCTCGAGCAGACCCTCAAGGCCTTCGAGCGCGCGGACGCGTTGTGCGATGTCCGGGGGAAGGCCGCGAAGGAGCGCTTCGAGCTCGTCGCTCTGTTCGACTGTCATCTGTTCACCGGTCGTGGGTTCGTCGCTTCAGAGGATACCCGCGGCGAAAGGATCATCACGAAGAGCGCTGGCCAACCGAGCAGCTTGCCCGCTCGCGGGAACTGTTCCGCGAGGCGTTCTCCGACCTGATGCTCCGAGAGAGCGACGATGTTGAGACCCGCAACCAGCGCGCCCATCACATAGTCGGAGACCGTCGCCGTGTACGAGCGCGGCCGCAGCTGGACGCCGGCCTCGTCGCGGAAGTTGGCCGAGATTCCCTTCACGAACATGGCTGGATGCATCGCCGTCACGACGATGCGGCCACCGTGCCGCGTCACACGGCCGAGCTCTTCAAAGAACGCAGGCAGCGCAGCGACCTGGATGTGCTCGAGGACGAGTGCAGATAGCACGCGATCGAACGAGTGGTCGGCGAATGGCAGCGGTCGCGCAACGTCATGCAGGAGAAAGCGCACGCGCTCGGCTCCAGGCTTGGCGAGCGCCTTCGCCAGCATCTCCTCCGAGAAGTCGAGCGCCGTCACTCGCGCTTCCTGCGCCGCGAGTCGGATGGCGTGACGTCCGGTGCCCGCACCGACGTCGAGCAGATCCGACCCGGCGACCGGCCCGAGCGCGCGGTCGACCTCGGGCTCCTCGAGCGCGAGAAGCCAGTTGCCCATCGTGTCGTAGGTCGTCGCCCAGAGGTCGTAACCCTCGCGCGTGCCGAGGACCCGCGGCTCGTCGCTCACCAGACCAGCATGGCCCGAACGCTCAGCGGCCGGCGCGACGCCTCCGCACTATGAAGTACGTCACGTTGCCGAGTAGGACCGCGAGGAACACCCCGAACGCGAACGCGCCGAGCGGGCCCGAACTCGTGCCGGATCTGCCAAGCGAGGAGATCGCGCCGCCCGATACGACGTCGAGCGCGACGAAGATCGCGAATGCGCCGAGGAATGAGGCGAGGACCGACGACAATCGCGCGTCCTCCACGCGCGGGAGCGAGGCATACATAGCCAGATCCGTCAGGCGCAGACCTGTGTGCAGACCTGGCTTGTCACCCAGTTGCACGATACAAAGCAGACCCCAAATGAAGCCAGGAAGCAGAAGAGACCCGGAAGCCCGCTGAGCAGCAGGATGATGGTGCACACCGTGTAGAAGGTATACGCGCACGTCAGACCGCAGACGAACTGGGTCACGGTCGTGCAGAGGTAGTCGCAGGTCCAGCTCTCGGTGGAGCCCGCTGGCCCTGCGATCGACGCGAGGGCACCGGCCTTTGACTTCGCAGCCGTCCTGCCGAGGTCGAGCACGTGCTCGCGGCCGTCGGCCTCGGTGACCACGATGCGCATCCCTTGCGTGCGGATCGTTCCGATCGCTTCCACCTGATCGTTGCGGCCACCGTAAACAGTCAGGAAAGAAGGTTCGGCGTCACTCCAGGTCGCAAGCGCCGACTTTACATCGCTCCCCATGCGGTTCTGAACGAGCCGCGCGGTGCGCCCATTGGCGGCGCGCAATGTTGTCACGAGCGAGTGCCCGAGCTCACTACCGTTTTCCGCTATGACCGCGACAGCCTGCCGCACGCCTTTTCCGACGAATCCCTGGCGCGCGAGGTACGCACGGAACTGTCCGGCCTCGCGATGGGATTCGACCCGAGCGAAAGCGCGTTCGGCCTCCTCACCCCAGAGCTCTCGACCTTGAGGACGGCCGGGGGACGCCGCTTGTGCGACTCCGAGCTCCGGAAAGAGCCCGAGGAAGTGAGCCGCGATCGCTCCGCCGGTCACCCCAGCCGCGCGTGTCAGAAAACGACGCTTGGTGAGCTTCATGACCTTTGCCTCCTTACCAGCGCTGACGCAGGAACAGCAAGCGCAAATGGGAAGAGAAGTGAGATGGCGGGAAGGGCGGGCCCAAGCACGAACGCTCCGCCGCCGGCGAGATAGACCGGAACGGTCAGGGCCGCGAGGACCAAATTTCGCCGCACCATGAACCTCGAGACGGGCGCCGAGAACCGACCGAGGCAGCCACAGGAACCGCGATACCCCTGGTGGAGCGCGTATGCGAGCGCGCCGCTGAACGTGAGGAGCAAGGCCCCTGCCGCAACGGCGAAGAGCTGGGCCGCGATCCCGAAGAGCAGACCAAAGCCGATCGCGAGCTCGATCGGCGGGAGGAGCAGGCTCACCGCGCGTGCAAGAAGTGGGTGGCCGATCCCGTACGCACGGACGATGCGCTCGAAACTCTCAGTGCCGCCTGCGATCTTCGTGGCTGCCGCCAGGATCAGGATCGCCGCGAGGAAGATCCGGAGCGCCGCCACACCCACATCCACCACGGCGGCGACTCTCCATCAATGGTTAGGGCCCGCGCATCGCGCGAATTGACCAATGTGCGACGGCACGCGTCGCTAGCGCACCACCGCCGGCGCGAAAGCGCGCTCCTCGACGGGGACGGCGAGCTCTTTGGTGAACAGCATCGAGGTCGCGCTCTCGCGAAACCCCTCCGCGAGCAGCGCGCGCGCGACATGCTCCTCGTACGAGCGCACCGGCGAGGTCACCGGACGCCCTGCGGGAAGTCGGCGTGCGGTCGCCCGCAGAATGTCGCGCGCGAGGTCGACATCGCCGTCACTTGTACGAACCTTGCACACGTGTGGGTGGCGATCCATGCCCGAGAAACCGAGCGCGAAGGCGCGGAGCTTCGATTCCTCGCCCTCGATAAGAGCGGACTCGCGGCGCATCGCGAGCGGGTTCCCACCGATCAAGTGCGGCGGGTCGTACGCGCCGCCCCGGCGGCTGACGTCGAAGTCGGAGAACGAAAGCTGCTCGGCGCGCTGGACGGCGTGCGGCGTGGTCATCGTGTAGAAGCGAAACAGGTCGTGCGCGTCGCGGCCGGTCGCTTCGCGCGCGGTCATCTCGCGCGATGGATGCGCCGCCGGCGTGCGCGTCGCGATGAACCACGTCTCGCGTGTGTAGGAATAGAAGCCCGCCTGAAAGAAGGTCTCGCGCGCGAGCGCCTCGTCGGGTACCGCCGCGAAGATTCGCTGCATCCCGGCGCGCGCCGCGGCACCGCTGATCCCCGAGAGAAGACGGAACGCGCTGTCCGCGCCTCCCGCCTCGGCGAGGGCGGCGAGGATTAGCACGACCCACTCCGGCCGGCGACCGTCGTACACAAGCGCGGTCGAGCGAAGCTGTCCGCGGTACTCCTCGAGGAATACGCGGAGCCGACCCTGCACGCCGATCAGCCCGGGAAGGAGCCGCATCCAGCTGGCGACCGCGCCCGCGGCCAGGGGCGCGGGGAGGGCCGAGGCCATGATCCCTGCCGGATCGCGCGTCGTCTCGACGAGAAGTGCTGATACCCGGCGCAGGTCGAGCGGCGTCGCCGCTCTCGCCGGCATCAGCTCTTACCGAGTGACAGGAAGAACCTGTGGAAGCGCTCGTCGTGAGTGAGCTCCGGATGGAAGCTCGTCGCGAGCAGCCGTCCCTGCCTCGCCGCCACAACGGAGCCGCCGGTGCGCGCAAGCACCTCCACGCCGGGACCGACGCGCGTGATCACCGGCGCCCGGATGAAGACCGCGTGGAACGGATCGGCCCCCAGCACCGGCACATCGAGGTCCGCTTCGAAGCTGTCGACCTGGCGGCCGAAGGCGTTGCGCTCGACGGTGATGTCCATGAGCGAGGCGAGCGGATGCGGATGCCCGGGTACGTCCTTTGCGATGAAGATCGCGCCCGCGCACGTCCCCCACACCGGCATGCCCTCGGCCGCGCGATCGCGGAGCTTCTCGACGATCCCGTACTGCTGTGCGAGCTTTCCGATCGTGGTGCTCTCGCCGCCCGGGATGATGAGCGCGTCGATCTCGTCAAGCTGGTCCGGGCGGCGTACGTCGACGGCCTCCACCCCGAGCCGCTCGAGGGTGGCGAGATGCTCCGCGAAGTCGCCCTGGAGACCGAGGACGCCGGCGCGCGCGGTCAGCGTCCGGCGATCACCAACCGCGGGGTGCAAGTCGTTCTGCGGCCGGGATCGACTCGAGCGAGAGACCGCGCATCGCCTCGCCGAGTCCGCGCGAGACCTCTGCGACAAGCTTGGCGTCGTTAAAGTGCGTCGTCGCGTCGACGATGGCCTTCGCGCGTCGCGCCGGATCGGCCGACTTGAAGATGCCTGAGCCGACAAAGTTCCCTTCCGCCCCTAGCTGCATCATCAGCGCGGCGTCCGCGGGGGTGGCGATCCCGCCCGCGCAGAAGAGCACGACCGGCAGCTTCCCATCCTTCGCGACCTGTTGGATGAGCTCGACCGGCACGCGATACTCCTCGGCCTTCGCCTCAAGCTTCGCCATAAGCCCCAGATCGGACAGCTCGCGGATGCCATCGGTGATCGCGCGAATATGAGTGACGGCCTCGACGATGTTCCCGGTCCCCGCCTCGCCTTTGCTGCGGATCATCGCCGCGCCCTCGTGGATGCGACGCAGCGCTTCGCCGAGCTCGCGGGCACCGCAGACGAAGGGGACCTTGAACGCGTGCTTGTCGACGTGGAACTTCAGGTCCGCCGGCGTCAGGACTTCGCTCTCATCGATGTAGTCGACACCGATCGCCTCGAGGACCTGCGCCTCGACGAAGTGACCGATGCGGCACTTGGCCATCACCGGGATCGTGACCGCGTCCATGATGCGGTGGATCATGTCGGGGTCGCTCATCCGCGCGACTCCGCCCGCGGCGCGGATGTCAGCAGGTACGCGCTCGAGCGCCATGACCGCCACAGCGCCCGCTTCCTCCGCGATCTTCGCGTGCTCGGGGGTGACGACGTCCATGATCACCCCGCCCTTGAGCATCTGAGCGAGGCCGGTCTTGAGGGTCCAAGTGCCCTTAGAACCGTTCTTGTCGGGCGTGGACTGAGAGGCCATCGGAACGTCAATCGTACCGCGCAGACCCTAGAATCGGAACATGGGCGTAGTCGACGCAAATGTCCTTGTGCTGAACCTGGACTTCCAACCGCTCAACGTGTGCAACGTCCGCCGGGCGGTGGTCCTCCTCGCCAAGGAGAAGGCAAGCGTGGTCGAGCAGAACGGTCATCTCATTACCAGCGAGCGGCTTTCTTTCCAATCGCCCTCGGTCATCCGCCTCGTCTACCACGTGAAGCGTCCCCGGCCGGTCGTGAAGATGACCCGCAAAGAAGTCCTCGCCCGGGACGACCACACCTGCCAGTACTGCGGTCGACGCGGGCACGACCTCACGCTCGATCATGTGATCCCGCGGCATCGCGGCGGCCAGCATGTGTGGGAGAACGTCGTCGCTGCCTGCAAGTCGTGCAACCACCGAAAGGGCGGGCGCACGCTCGCTGAGGCGAGGATGACGCTGCTTCGGCTGCCGGTCCGTCCGCCTGCGACGCCGCAATACCTTTACGCGTCGTACGTGCGCGCCGGCGAGCGCACCTGGTCCAAGTTCATCGGCCTGGACGAGAGCGCCGCCGCGTCCTAGCACGCGCCTTGCCGACGACACTTCCGCGATGAAAATCCTCTTCACCAAGCGCGCGTACGCGCGCGTGGGCGGGTCGGAGAGCCTGGCCTACCAGTTCGCGACCCGGCTCGCCGCTCGTGGACACGACGTGCGCGTCGTCTGCGCGCAAGCGTTCGACGATCGCCGCGTGTTCGGCGACCAGGGTGTCGAGGTCGTGCAGGTCAAGCCGCGAGGCGGCTTCCTCGGTCTCGCCGCGGATGCGACAACGCTCGTTGACCTCATGCGCACCGACGTGCTCGAGTGGTACGCCGAAGATCGCGAGCTCATCCACAACATCGGTCGCGAGTACCTCGACAGCTCGCTCGAGGTCGCTGGATCGCTCGCGATCCCGATCGTCCTCACGCCCCTCGCACACCCGGGCCAGTTCCACGGCGGCGACACGCCGAGCGACTTCGCGCGCTACCGGCGCGCGGACGCGCTCACGTCGATGACCGAGTGGGAGCGGGGCTGGTTCGCCGAGAATGGCATTGACCCGGCGCGGATCGTGACGACCGGCATGGGACCGAACGCGTCGCGCTCGCACGACGGGCTCGCGTTCCGCTCGTCGCACGGGATTCCCAACGACGCCCCGCTCGTCCTCTACATCGGGCGCAAAGAGCGGTACAAGGGTTACATCCACCTGCTCGATGCGGCCGAACTTGTCTGGCGGCGTCATCCCGACGCGCGCTTCGTCTTCATCGGTATCCCGGGGTTTTACTCGAGCTTCTTCGACGAGTTCGCGCGCTACGCCGATGAGCGGATCGTCGACATCGAGCGGGCGACCGGCGCGGAGAAAGCCGCGGCCCTCGATGCGTGCGACGTCTTCGCGATGCCGTCGCTCCACGAGACCTTCGGCATCGGCTACCTCGAGGCCTGGCTGCACGAGCGGCCGGTCGTCGGCGGCGACATCCCGCCACTTCGCGAGGTCATCGCCGACGGCGTGGATGGCCTTTGTGTGCGCCAGCGAGTGGACGACGTGGCGCGTGCGATCATGCGGCTTCTGGACGACCCGGCCTTGCGCGTCTCGATGGGCCGGGCCGGCGCGGCGAAGCTCCGCGAGCGCTGGGCCTGGGATCAGGTGATCGCGCGGGTCGAGGACGCGTACGCACGAGCGCTCGCTAACGCGCACTCCGACG
Organism: Chloroflexota bacterium; assembly: GCA_005879975.1. Taxonomy (GTDB): domain Bacteria; phylum Chloroflexota; class Limnocylindria; order P2-11E; family P2-11E; genus 3-1-20CM-2-70-9. The sequence goes on along the minus strand of VBIL01000122.1, from coordinate 4,549 downwards.
TCGACGAGGCGCTCGCCTAGGCTCGCGGCGCGATGCGCATCGTCATCGCGAAGAAGCTGCTCTCGAGCGTCGGCGGCTCCGAGGCGCAGGCGCGTGCCCTCGCGAGAGCGCTACACGAGCGCCACCACGAGGTGACCCTGGTCGGGCTACGCCCGGCCTGGCGCCGACCGGGGATACCGGCGGAGGTGTACGCCGCGCCGTCCGGCCCCGTCGAGGTGTTCATTGACGGCGTGCGCTACCTCTTCATTCCTGCGCGCTTCGGGTGGCTGGGCTCGGCGATCGACGGGATCTTTCCGACGGCGCTCGTCGATGAAGAACAGCTCGGCCACGCGCTCGCGGGGGCCGACGTGGTCCACGCCATCGCTCGCGAATGGGCAACGCCGCTGGAGCGGGCGGCGCGCGCGGCCGACGCGGCGTTCGTCGAAACTCCACTCGTCCATCCGGGACAGCGCCTTTCCGGCCACAGCGCGGCAGAGCTCGCTCGATATCGCCGCGACGACGCGATCCTCGCGCTCACCAACTGGGAGGCCGACTGGTACCGCTTACGCGGCGTCGATCACGTCCACGTCACAGGGATCGGCCCGATCATCTCGTGGCTTCCCGAGGTTCCTATGGACCCGGCGACCGTCCTCTTCGTCGGCCGCAAAGAAAGGTACAAGGGGTATCACGCGCTGCGCGAGGCGGCGAGCATCGTGTGGCGCTCGCGCCCCGAAGTGCGGTTCGTCGCTATCGGCCAGGATCCCTGGACCGCGCGATTCCTTCCCCGACCGCGCGACGAGCGCTGGGTCGATCGCGGGGTCGTGACCGAGGAAGAGAAGGCCGAGGCCTACGCACGCGCAACGATCTTCGCGATGCCGTCGGTCCACGAGACCTTCGGGCATACGTACCTCGAGGCCTGGTTCGCCTGGCGGCCGGTCATCGCCGGGGACATCCCGCCGCTCCGCGAAGTGGTCCGCGACCACGTCGATGGACTGGTCGTCGCGCAGGATCCCGACGCGATCGCGCGAGCCGTGCTGGCCTTGCTTGGCGATCCGGTACGCGCCCGGCGCATGGGTGAGTCCGGGCGCTTTCGGCTACAGGAGAAGTGGACGTGGGAGCTGGTCGCTGAGCGTACGGAACGCGCATACGAAGCGGCGCGAAAGCTGTCCAGCGAACCGCCGGAGGATCAGACCCCGGAGAAGTGACCCGGGTCCTTGGCCCAGGCGAACATCCGATCGGGCTGGATCCTCAGGTAAACGCCCTGGCCCTTGGCGCGCAAGGCATGCCACCACTTCTCTTGCTCCGAGATCTCCAGCTCTTCGAACTCCGGAACGCCTGGCGAGATGATCTCGGCTCGTCCGTGAACGATCACGGCGATCAGATTGAGCTCGAAGTGAGTGAGGCTGATCGCCGGCCGCTTACGAAGATGCCGTATCCGCACCGAATACTCGGCCGTCGGTATGTGGAACTTGGTCCGATGAAAGACGGCACCAACAGGCGAGACCCGGGGCTCGCCCTTCGCCGTTACGGTCGCGATCGCCACAGCCCGTATGCGCTCCTCGAAGTAACTTGTGACCTGACGCGCTGTCAGCCCGTGGTCGGGAAACTCGAATGTCCCGCGCATGAATCGTCCCGCTGAATCGACGCTACGATCGAGGAGAGCCTGAAGCTCCGCTATATCTTGCTCAGTGTGGCGGACCACCCATCAATGGTGCGCCGCGCCCTGACGACGGTGCATCCCGATTATGAAATCCGCGGCTGGGTGATAAACCGAGCGCAACCTCTCGATGAACGCGTCGTGGTCGTACTCCACGCGACGCAGCTCCACCTTGTAGGCGTCTCGGTCCGCGACCAACAGCGCATATCCCGCTCGGGTGTCGGCCTCGGACGGCAAGGGATTGCTCAGGCTGCCTGGATTCACCAGCCGAAGATGCGGACCCAGGCGGCGGTCCAGTGCGCGGTGGGTATGACCTGCGAGGACCAGTTCAGCCGTTGCGTCGCGGAGTAACTCGCGCATCTCATCGTCGCTCGACGCGGGAACCAGACCTGGGTCTTCGTCGCTTCGATGAGACGCATGCACCGCCAGCAGGCGTGTGCCATCGGGCAGCGCCATCCGGAACTCAAGCGGAAGCGCGGCGAGCCAGTCGTGCCATCCGGCCCCGGCGACGAACCCCTGCGTCCATGACATAGAGCGCTCGATCTCGACCTCAATGCGATGGATTTCCTGCTCCGACTTCCCGCGCTCGCGCTTGTACCAGTCGGGCCGCTCCCCGGTGACCACGTATCGATCGGTGTTGCCGCGGACGATGTGCGCACCTGAGAGGCCCGCTATGCGTTCCAGGACGCCGACCGGATCAGGACCGATCGCGGCGAGGTCTCCGAGGACGAGGAAACCATCGACCCCTCCGGACGACCGTATGTCACCGAGCACGGCGTCGAGCGCGATGGTGTTGCCGTGGATGTCCGAGAGGATCGCGAGGCGCACTCGCGAACGATAGAAGGCGTGGCTAGCCGATCGCGTCCAGGATCCGGCGCGTGGCGACCGGAAGGCTCGGCGCGAGGCGATAGAACGACCAGATCCCCCGCTTGGTGACCTCGACGAGGCCCGCATCGCGCAACTTGGCCATGTGGTGCGAGACGGTCGGCTGGCTGATGTCGAAGGTCGCGGTGAAATCGCAGATGCAGACCGGCTCCTTGGCGTCCCGAAGGCAGAGCGCGATCGCAAGGCGCGTCGGATCGGCGAGGGCCTTCAGGATCTCGCTCGTTTGTTCGATCTTCTCGGGGCGCGCCTTGAGCGTCGGCGGGCAGCACACCCCCCGCTCTCGCTCCGGGAGCACCGTCAGTCTTTCCATAGCACCACTCTCTCAAACCCATTGACGAACGTCAATGGATTGGCTAACGTCCCATCGACGCTCGTCTATGCGTCGGAGGTTGGACCGTGAGTGAGATCCAGGACGCGGTACGGGACCGCTACGCCGCCAAGGCGCTCCAGATGGCGCAGCCGAGAGTCACGGGTGCGCTTGCCGTGGCGTGCAGCCTGAGCGAGACGGATCTCCTCACCCGGCGCGCCGAGTGGAGGGCGATCGATACTGCGGCGCTCATCGACCGCCGCGAGGCGAGCGGGACCGTCACGTCGACATATCGGACTTCACCCGGGACGCTCACCGAACTCGCGCGACTTGTCGCCGCCGAACAGGTCTGTTGCGCGACCTCACGCTGGGAGCTGCACCGCGAGGGTGACGAAGTCAGGGTCACTGTCGACGCGTCGCGCGGCACTTGCTGCGAAGACGATTGCTGTGGCACGAGTTATTCGACCGCCGAACTCGAGTCGGTCGGCATCGACGCGACCTCCAGCCTCGGGTGCGGCAACCCGATGCTCCTCGCAGACCTTCGCCAGGGCGAGCGCGTCCTCGATCTGGGCAGCGGCGCCGGGCTGGACGTCCTGCTCTCGGCGCGGCGCGTCGGCCCGGAGGGCCACGCGTACGGCGTCGACATGACCGACGAGATGCTTGCGGTCGCGCGGGCCAATCAGGCCAAGGCAGCGGTCACGAATGCGACGTTCCTCAAAGGCACGATCGAAGATATCCCGCTGCCCGACGCTGCGGTCGACGTGGTGATCTCGAACTGCGTGATCAATCTGGCGGCGGACAAGCGCGCGGTGCTCCGTGAAGCCCATCGCGTGCTGCGGCCGGGTGGTCGCTTCGCGGTGGCCGACATGGTCGCCTTCGCCGAGCTTCCGGTCGAGGTGAAGCGCTCGCTCGATCAGTGGGCAGGCTGCGTCGCCGGAACCATCTCGATCGACGAATACACGGCCGCCCTTCAGGACGCGGGTTTCACCGGCATCGACGTAGAGATCACACGCGAGACACACCTCGAGGGTCTCGAGGGGGCGATCGCAAGCGCCTACATCCGCGCGCGAAAGGAGGCCACCGCGTGAACGAGCCCTGCAGCCCTGAGCCCTGCTGCCCATATCCGGATTGCTGCCCACCTGACCACGAGCCCTGCTGCTAGACGCACCTAGAATCCCCGCGAGACCTTGCGTGATGTGATCGGGCAGCGTCGCCTGCTCGCCCGCTTAGGCGAGAGGGCGGTCAAGGGCGACGTGGCCCACGCGTACGAGCTGAGCGGCCCGCGGTCGATCGGCAAGCGAACGGTGGCGATACGCCTCGCGCAGACGCTGCTCTGCACGAGCGAGCCAGGCGTTGCCGGGGGCTGCGGGACGTGTCTTGCCTGCCGCAAGATCGAGCACGAGACACACCCGGACGTGCGCGTGGTCACTCGCCTGACCGACCTCGAGCGCGACCCCGATAAGAAGTTCATCGCGATCGAGCAGATCCGCGAGATGCAGCGGGACCTGGCGCTACGGCCGCTCGAAGGACGCTGGCGGATCGTCATCATCGATGACGCCGCCGACCTCTCCGAGCACGCCGAGGTCGCTTTGCTCAAGACGCTCGAGGAGCCGCCCCGTCACGCCGTGCTCCTCCTCCTAACGCCGACGCCCGCGCGCCTCCTCGAGACGATCCGTTCGCGCCTCATACCGCTGCCGCTTCGTCTCGTCGCCACGGCCGAC
>VBIL01000091.1 GCA_005879975.1 Chloroflexota bacterium | reverse complement strand
CTTGAGGACCTTGATGATCTGGAAGGTCTCGACACGCTGGATGCCGGGAATCTGACCCAGCTGCGCCGACCGGAATGCAAGCCAGGCGTCCAGAGAAGGAAAGCGCGCCACCACGAGGATGTCGAGCGCGCCCATCGCAAGACCGAGGAAGCGCACTTCCTCCATCTTCGCGAGCGCGCGCCCGACGGACTCCAGGCTTCCGGGCTCGACGTTCAGCCCGATAAGGGCCTCGACCTTCAGGCCGAGCATTCGCGGGTCGGTCAACGCCGCGAACTTCAGGATCTGCCGGTCGACGAGCCGCTCCACTCGGCGCCGGACCGTCGCCTCGGACACGCCAACCGCACGCGCGGCTTCGGAGTTGGAGAGACGTCCATTGGAGCGAAACGCCTCGACGATGCGCGCGTCGATCTCATCAAGCGGGCCGGGGGGTCGCGCTGTCGCCACGCGCGAATCCTACGCGTTCTCGTCAGGAGTTTGCGGTGTGGCGACGAATTTCGTCGTCAACAGCCCTTCTGGCTACCGAAACCTGTCATCATCGCCCGACGTGAACCGCAACCTGTATCTCGTTTTCGCGGCGATTTTCTGCCTGTTCGCCACGCAGACCGTGGTCTTCGTGCTGATTCCGCTCGCGGCCGCTGCCATGGAACTGCCCGGGGTCGCGATCGGCGTTCTGGTAGCCGTCCTCGCGGGACTGGGGCTCGCGAGCGATGTTCTGGTCGCCGTCACTTCTGACCGCCTCGGGCGCAAACCGTTGATCCTTACCGGAGCAGGGCTCGGTGTGCTGGCGGGGATTCTTCTCGCGGTCGCCGAGGACTTTCCGACCTTGTTTGCCGGGGCAGTCGCACTCGGATTGTCCCTATCGTTCGCTGTCGGACCTGCGCTCGCGTATGTCACCGAGGCATGCCGTCCAGAGCAGGCCGCAAGGGTGCAGGGCTACAACGGAGCGGTACAGGGCCTGAGTGCCCTCGCCGGCGCGTTCGCGATCGGCTTTGCTATTGACCATCTCGGAACGGGGCGAAGCTCGCTGCTGATCTCGGTCCTCATGGCGGTGGCGTGCCTCGTGGTCCTCCGTCTCGACGAGACCGTCGCTCGGACTCGACCGCCTTCGGCGCGCGAGCTCGCAGGCAGCTACAGGCGGGCGATCCGATTGCTGGTGACGCGGCCTCCGCTGCAGTTGGCGGCGCTCGTCTCTCTGATCTTCAACTCGGTCGTCTTCGTGGTCGGCAACTCATTTCTTCCGATCTACATCGTTCGGGACCTGGGCCAGTCAGCGGTCCTCGCCGGGACTCTCCTTGCGGCGCGGAACGTGGCAATGACCGTGGCCAGTCCGCTCTTCGGCGTCGCGGTCTCGCGGTTCGGTCTCGTAGCAACGATGCTCGGAACAAACTCGCTCGCAGTGTTGGGAATGGTGGGGGTAGCACTCGCCCCAGATCCTCAGCTCCTCTATATCCCCCTTGCGCTCGCAGGATTCGGAACCGGTTTCGCCGCGGCGACCGCCAACACACTCGTCACGTCCGCCACGGGGAGGCATGAGCGGGCTCTGGGCTTCGCGACGAACAGCCTGGTGGGACGGGCAGGCAGCCTCATGTCGCCGCTCGTCTTTGGCACGATTCTCGAAGTCTCCGGAAGTCCGGCAGTGTTCTCCGCCGCGGCAATCCTTGGCGTTGCCTACATCGCTGCGATGGCCGCTCGAGTGCGATTGGGCACGGTCGTGGCACCCGACCGGTTTGAGGTTCGCGGGTCGGAAGAAACTCCGATCGCCCGACCAGTCGGGGACTAGCGGGCAGCCTCCTCGAGAGGTGGCTGTTCGCCCGACGCGAGACGGAGCTGGCGTGACTCCGGTACCCGGATCGGCTGGACGTGCATCGCGCGCACGCGATCGAAGCTCGCGAACCAGTTCCAGAGCACGCGACCCGGCCACATGACCGCGTCGATGAGCGCCTGAAGGACGAGCGCGACGGCGTCACCGATGCGCGCAATGAGCCGAAGCACGTAGACGAGCGCCTCCGCAATGAACCACACCGCGGCCCAGACCAGCAGGCCCGCGAACGCCGCGACGAACACCACGCCCACCGCGACGACGCTCAGCGCGAAGTAGGCGGCCGCCGCGAGCGCCATGACACCTATTAATAGGAGCAGGCCGACGATTCCGACAACGCGCAGGATCCCGCCGAGCAGCACCGCGAGCGGCGGCAGCGCGCGGCTCAGCGCCCTAAGCACGAGTCCAACGAGCAAGAGGGCGATCGCGAGCGCGCCGACAGCGAGGATCCAGGCGAGCCAGGGCATCGCGATCGCGCCCCATGCGATGAGCGCGGTCGCAAGCAGCATGAGCGGGACGGGGAACACGAGCGCGATGCCTTCGAACTTCGTCGCGAGATCCGCCGGGATGAAGTCCGGCACGACCACCGATGCTCGCCACGTCGCGAGGAAGAGCGAGAGCAGCAGGAAGCACACCGCCAGCGCGAGCGCAACGCGGCTGAGCGCATTGCGGCGGGCGGGCGCGAGGTCGTCCCACGGTCCGAGGTGCGTCATGCCGATGAGATCGAAGAACACCAGACCGAGCGTGAGCGCGCCCACGAACGAGGAGATCGCGTACGCGAGCGTGATCTCGCGGAACCATTCCGGCAGGAAGGTCACCTGCGCGCCGATCGCCTTCTCGTGGCTCGCGATCGAGAGCGCCGCGTCCGCGTAGAGGAAGAGCAGGAGGGCGATGAAGAAGAGGAAGCCACCGATGACCCGCCACCCGGCCCAGCGGTTCGAGCTGCCGCGCAGCTCCCCTGCCGCCGAGCTCGCCTGCGCGCCGAGGCGGGCGCTGCCGTTCTCGGCGTGCGTCGCGGCCTGGTCGACGAGTGGGCTCACGAGGCCGACGATCGCGCCGGTGATGGCCTCGACGTTCCAGCGCGGCGCATTCTCCGCGGTGTTGAAGAGGCCGTCGATCGCGCGGCCGAGCGCCCGCGCCGGCCTGTCGAGCACCGGCCGGAAGTAATCACGCAGGTTGCGGAGGAGGCGGCCAGGCAACGTCGGGCTCGCGCGGCGCAGCAGCGGATCGACCTCGGTGCGCGTGTAGTCGGCTGGCACGCGGAGGAGCTTCGCGAGGGCGCCGACGAGGATGCGCGCGGGGATGCCGAGCAGCGTCACGAGCACGATCGCGAGGACGACGAGCGGCCAGCGATCGAGGATCGGCCGCAGCGAGTCGAGCAGCGCGAGGAGGGCGTCGCCCAGATTCATCGTCCACTCCCTTTGAGCAATTCAGCAACTTTGTCCGGCGTCGTCGCGGCCCAGGGCAGAAACACCGGCGTCTGCGCGCCGAGCGTTCTGAAGGTGGTCTCCCAGTCCTTCTGTCCTTTGCCCTGATCGCTCGGGTCGTCGCGGTGGTACAGGCCGACGACGACGTCGCTCTGAGCGAGATCGGGCCGGACTGGGTTGCCGACCGTGTCAGTCATATCGGAGAAGAGCACGAGCTTGTGCTTCCCGGGGTTCGCCTTGAAGACGCCGCCCGCGACCGCGAGGCCACCGTAGATGTCGGTGCCGGCGGGATCCTGGACCGGAGACGCATTGCGCAGCGCGGTCTGCGTCTTATCGATGAAGACGGCGACCGCCTTCGCATCTGCATCCGCGGAGCGCTGCTGGATCTCGTTGACCTTTGCCTGCCAGTCCTTGGCCGCGGCGTTGTACGCGCGGACCTTCGCCGCGTAGTCGTTGCATTCGAGCTGGTTGAGCGGCGCCTTGGGTTGCGTCGGCGCTGCCGGGAGCTCTTGCGTGGCTGTCTTCGGCACCTGGGTCAGCGGCAGGAAGATCTCGCGCATGTCATTGGAGTTGTGGCTGATCCACGCACCGAAGACGGAATCGCCCGGACGCAGCTCGAGCTTCGCGAGTGACGTGGCGAGCGTGTCGAGCGCGGTCTTCGGAAGCTGGGGCCATGGATAAGAAGGAGAGCGCTTCGCGTCGCCGGTGTAGGCCCGATCGATGAGGAATCCGTACGTAACGGAGCCGCCGCCGGCAGACGGCGCGGCGACAGGCTCGAGGGTGGGCGCAGGACAGACGGTGCCGTTGCCGTTCGAGCCCAAGACGCCGCAGCCCGTGAGGATCAGAGCCGCAACGAGCGGAAACGCGAGGACCAACCGTATGCGCGTACCCCTCGCCATCTCGACGGCTCCTTGGGCAATCTAGCCGCTAAAACTGTGGGCAAGATAAGAAATTAGCCTGCTCGCCCGCCCAGAGGACGTGCAATCGGTAGGCCAGGGCCGCCGGCTGCGTCAGCGGGTCAGGTCGCGGCCGATGGCCTGTAGCTCCGTCGGAAGGATGACGAGCTCAGGCACGTAGGCCTCCGGCCGCAGCGTGACCACGAAGAGGCACGCCGCCGCGATGTCCTCGGCGCGCAGCATCTTCGCCCGCACCTCCGGAGTCGGCTGGACCGGGCGCTTGTCGACGAGCGCGGTGTCGATCGCGCCGGGCAGGATCGCGCAGACGCGCACGCCGTTGGTGTGCTCCTCGAACGCGAGACCGTGCGCGAGCGCGCGCACGCCCGCCTTCGTCGCCTGATAGCCGGGACCTGAACCGTCGGGCCAGCGGCCCGAGATGCTCGCGATGAGCACCGCCTGTCCCCGCCGGCGCCGTAGCCCCGGCAACGCGGCGCGCATGACATGCATCGCGCCGGAGAGATTCGTCTCGACCATCGCGCGCCAGCCTGCGTCGTCGAGCTCCGCCAGGCGGCGGTTCGTCACGTTCGTCCCCGCGGCGTAGACGACGATGTCCACGTCGCCGAGCTCCGCGAAGAACGACGCGACCGCGCGCTCATCCGTCGCGTCCAGTCGCCGCGCGACGATGCGTTCGGTGCGTTCGATGATCTCGGCCCGTCGCGCGAGGGCGTGCACGCGAGCGCCCTCCACCGCGAGAGCCCGTGCGATGGCGAGCCCGACACCGCTCGACGCGCCGACGACGACCGCGACGCGACCCTCGAGCTTCACGATGGAGCCGCGGAGAGAAACGTCTTGAGCTGCGCGGTCGGCCCCGCGGCGAGGGTTGCGAACGCCTCAGGGCCGGCGTCGAGTGGAAGCGTGCGCGCAAGATTGCCCAGGGCGACCCTACCGCTCGCCAGGAGATCGAGCGCCGCGGCGAAGTCGGCGTCGGTGTAAGCGAACGAGCCCTGAAGCGCGACCTGATCGCGCACGACGCGGTGGAACGGCAGCGCGCTCTCGTCCTCGTGCAACCCGAGGAGCACGACCGCTCCCCCGGGGCGGACGACGTCGAGCGCTGCACGCCGCGTCGCCGTCGCGCCGACGGCGTCGATCACGAGATCGGCGCGTCGCTGCCGCGCGAGCTCGGCGGCATCGGCGTGGGCTGCGCGCGCACCGGCCGCGAGCGCTGCGGCGCGACGGGCCTCATGGGGCTCGACCGTGCGCACCTCCGCGATGCCCGCGGCGCGCGCGGCATGGAGCGCGAAGAGACCGATTGTCCCCGCGCCGAGCACGACCGCGACTTCGGTCGCGACGAGCCGGCGCGTGAGCCCGACGGCATGGACCGCGTTCGCGAGTGGCTCGACGAGCGCACCCGTGCGCGCATCGACACGGTCGGGCAGCGTCACGAGGTTGGCTGCGGGGACAGCCACGCGCTCAGCGAAGCCGCCCGCGACGTGCACGCCGATGAGGCGCCGCTGCGCGCAGAGATTGCGCTCGCCCGCCTTGCAGCGTGCGCAGAGGCGACACGAAAGGAGCGGGTTCACCGCAACACGGCGCCCGGACCACTCGCCAGCCGCTCCGCTTGCGGCGACGACGGTCCCGGCGAACTCATGTCCCATGACGAGCGGCGGCGTTCGGTTGGCCATCCGTCCGAGGTAGCCCTCGATCTCGGACCCGCAGATGCCCGCTGCCTCCGGCACAACGATGACCTCGCCGTCACCATGCCGCGGTTCATCGACGGTCTCGACCGCGATCTTCCGCGGACCACGCCAGACCAAGGCACGCACGGGACCGCAGGCTAAGCCAGTTGACGCATGTTCGGCTGGGAACATACTCGCGCCGACATCCGCGGCGGGGAGGCTCTCATGATCAAGCGGGAGATCACGACGCCGAGCGATCGGCTCTTCTCGAGACGGCGCTTCATCTATTACGGCGCGGCTCTCGCGGCGGCGGTCGCATGTGGCCCGGCCGCGGCGCCCGCACCGGGATCCGCGGCGCCTTCAGCCAGCGGTCCCGTGCAGCTGAAAGGCACGAAGGTCAATCTCCTCCACTGGACGAGCTTCGTGCCCGACGAGGACAAGTGGTTCAAGGAAACGCTCCAGAGCGAGTGGGCGAAGCCGAATGGAGTCGATCTGACGATCGAGCTCGTCGCGGCGAACGAGGCGCAACCGAAGATCGTGGCCGCGCTCCAGGCGGGCGGCGGCCCCGACGCGATGCTGCTGCAGTGGACGTGGTCGCACCTCTACGCCGACAAGCTGAGCGACGTGGGCGCGGTCGCCGAGAAAGTCGGAAGCGACGGCGGCGGCTTCTACGACGTGATGAAGCAGAACGCCCAGGTCCAGGGGGTCTGGCGCGCGGTCCCGTTCGGTATGACCGGCAATGCCCTGCACTACCGGGAAAGCCTCCTGAAGCAAGCGGGCGCGGACAAGTTCCCGGCGACATGGTCCGACCTCGCGAAGGTCGGAGCCGACGTCAAAGCGAAGTCGAAGCTGTTCCTCGGTCAGGCCGTCGGCCACTCGTACGGCGATCCGCCGACGTTCGCGTTCCCGTTCCTCTGGTCGCACGGAGGGTCGGAGACGGACGAGACCGGGAAGAAGCTCGCGATCAACAGCGCGGCGACGAAGGATGCGCTCGTCGCGTTCAAGGACCTGTTCACCAAGGCCTGCGACCCGCAATGCCTCTCCTGGGACGACTCGAGCAACAACCGCGCGTACGCCGCGAAGCAGATCTGGGCGACGCTCAACGGCGCCTCGGTCTACCTCACGGCCGTCAAGGCCGATCCCGACCTTGCCAAGGACACGCAGCTCCCGCTCCTGCCGGCCGGACCGAAGGGACAGTTCGTCCTGGGCGTGCCGTTCCAGTACGCGATCCCGAAGTACGTGAAGGATCCCGCGCCGGCCCGCGAGCTCGTCTCTTACATCATGTCGCCCAAGACCTACGGGAGCTTCATGAAGGCGGGTAGCGGCTACACCCTCGCTCCGTACAAGAAGGGCGAGGGCGAGCTCTGGCCATCGAGCGATCCGAAGTTCGACCCCTTCAAGAAGATCGGAGCGCTCTCCAAGTGGTACGGCTACCCGGCCCCGCCAAGCCCGGCGGCGACCGAGTCGGGCTCGAAGTACATCGTCGTCGACATGTTCGCGAAGGTCGCCCAGGGCGAGACGCCTGAGTCGGCGATGAGCTGGGCGGAGGGCGAGCTGAAGACGGTCTACAAGCTCTAGTCATCAGAAGTTAGGCTCGCTTTCGTGCGGGCGGAAACGCGCGAGCGGCCCGTCAGCGCGGGGCAGCTCCCGACCATCGGGGAGCTGCTCGACCGTCAGGGCGTGCTCGCGTACGTCCTGCTTCTTCCTGGTCTGCTGATCCTCGCCGCGTTCATCGGCTGGCCGTTCGTGACATCACTCTGGCTTTCGGTCACCGATCAGTCCGTCTCGACGAGCGTCGCGCGCTTTGTTGGCCTCGATAACTTCACGGGCGCGCTGAAGAGCCAGATCTTCCAGCAGACCGTGCGGAACACGTTCGTCTATACGGGCGTGACCGTCGTCTTCAAGCTTGCGTTCGGGATCGGCCTCGCTGTCCTGATGAACCAGTCCTTCCGCCTGAAAAACCTCGCGCGCGCTGCGCTCCTGCTGCCCTGGATCGTGCCCACCGCGCTCTCGGCGATCGCCTGGCTCTGGCTCTTCGACGCCACGTTCAGCGTCTTCAACTGGGTGATCGTGCGGAGCGGTATCGCGGATCGGGGGATCAACTGGCTCGGCGAGGGAGCCTGGGCGATGACCTCGATCATCATCGCGAATATCTGGCGGGGAATTCCGTTCTTCGCCATCAGCATCCTCGCGGGGCTCCAAACAGTCGATCGCGAGCTTCTCGACGCGGCCTCCGTCGACGGCGCATCGCCCTGGCAGCGCTTCTGGCGCATCACGATCCCGCTCATCAGGCCCGTCATCCTCATCGTCCTGCTCTTCTCCACGGTCCAGACGATCTCGGACTTCCAGCTCGTCTACGTGCTGACCCGGGGTGGTCCGGCGAACAGCACCCATCTGCTCGGGACGCTGGCCTACGACGTCGCGGTCCGGGCCGGGCAGCTTTCCCAGGGCGCCGCGATCTCCCTCTACATGTTCCCCGTGCTCATCGTCTGCGTCGTCGCTTTGCTCCTGTATATGAGGCGGTCGGCGACATGACCGCGAGCGCTCCGCGCAGGCTCATGACGCTCTACCTGCCGCTCTCGCTCGCGGCGATCGTCCTTCTCTTTCCCTTCTACTGGATGTTCATCACATCGATAAAGACGGATCGAGAGCTCATCGACCTGAACGGGCTGCCCTTCTGGGTCTTCGAGCCGACGCTGGAGCACTACCGGGTCCTCCTCGCCGAGACGGGCTTCCTGCGCTGGGCGCTCAACACCCTGACGATCTCGGTGGTCGCGACGGCCATCTCTCTTCTCTGCAGCATCCTCGCCGGGTACGCCCTCGCGCGGCTGCGTTTCCGCGGCGCGGCAGCGATCGCGGGCGCGATCTTCGTCACGTACCTCGTCCCGCAGACGCTGCTCTTTTTGCCCCTGCTCGAGGTCGTGCGCCAGCTCGGTCTCTCGAACACCCTGTGGTCGATGATCCTCACGTACCCAACGATCCTCATCCCGTTCAGCACCTGGCTGCTAATGGGCTATTTCCGCAGCATCCCGCGCGAGCTCGAGGAGAGCGCGCTCATCGACGGCGCGAGCCGCCTCCGCGCGATGACCCAGATCGTCCTA
>VBIL01000090.1 GCA_005879975.1 Chloroflexota bacterium | reverse complement strand
CGCGCCAGCCTGGGTCAGGCGGCGCGCGAGGTCGATCATCTTGTACACAGCTATCGATCCGGTGACGGCGAGCACGACGAACCGCCCCCGAACACGCTGCATCACGCGTTGATCTCCCAGAGCAGGCGCAGACCCTCGAGCGTCAGATCGTCGTCGACCCGCTCGATGCCCTTCGCGAGCGGCGCGATCGTTCCCGCGAGACCGCCGGTCGCGACGACCCGCGGCGACGCCGGCTTGAGCTCGGCTTCGAGGCGCGCGAGCAGACCCTCGACGAGACCCACATAGCCGAAGACGATTCCGGAGCGCAGGCAGTCAGCGGTGTTCTTCCCGATCGCGTTCGCCGGCGGCGTGAACGGGACGCGGAACAACCGTGCGGCACGGCTGAAGAGCGACTCGGCCGAGACCTCCAGCCCCGGCGCGAACGCGCCGCCGAGGAAGTCACCTTCGGCGCTCACGACGTCGAAGTTCGTGGTCGTCCCGAAGTCGACGACGATCGCCGGGCCGCCGTAGCGTCGATGTGCGGCCACCGTGTTCGCGATGCGATCCGCGCCGACTTCAGAGGGGTTGTCGACGCGCAATCGGACGCCCGTCTTGATGCCCGGGCCGATGACCAGCGCCGGTCGATCGAGGTACCGCTCGGCCAGCAGGGTGAAGGCTGCGGTGAGCGGTGGTACGACTGAACCGAGCACAAGCGCTTCCACGTCGTCCAGCGAGAGATCTTCTCGCCCGAGGAGTGCGTCGATCATCACGGCGAGCTCGTCCTCGGTCTGATCACTCCGGGTCGCGGTGCGCCACGTCGCGAGGAGCTTGGCGCCGTCGTAAGCGCCGAGGACGATATTGGTATTGCCGACGTCGGCGGCGAGCAGCGTGGACACCTAGTCGTTCGCTTCCGTCGCTCCGGTGCGCATGCCCCGCTTCCCCATCTCGGCTTTGAGTCGCTTAGCGACATTCGCCGGCACGTACTTGTCGATCGGGGCCCCAAACGCCGCGAGCTCTTTCACGCGCGACGCTGACACGAAGAGGTATTCGGGCGCGGTCATGAGGTAGACCATCTCGATCCCCGCGGCGAGGCTCCGATTCATGTTCGCCATTTCGAACTCGAACTCGAAATCGGAGAGCGCGCGAATCCCGCGCACGATGAAGGTGGCCCCGGACGCGCGCGCAAAGTCGACCTGCAATCCGTCGAAGCTCGTGACTTCGACGTTCTTGTACTTCGCGCAGGCCTCGCGCATGAGCTGGATGCGCTCCTCGGCGGAAAAGACGGTCTTCTTCGCGAGATTGCGGCCGACGCCAACGACCACGCGATCGAACAAGCGCGAAGAGCGCTCGACGATGTCGAGATGCCCGTTAGTCGGCGGGTCGAAGGAACCCGGGTAAATCGCCACGCGATCAGTCATGCGGTCGCGATACCTCCTTGGCGTGCACGCCGCACGCGCATCGTACAGGCCGGTCCGTACAGTACGAGCGGCGTCACAGCCCGACCGATACCCGACGTTCTCGGACGCGGAATTCGTTCGGGTGCGCTGAGGCTAACCCGACGGGAGGGCTGCGGCGGCGCGAAGACGAGCGGTGACCGCGCGGAGCATCTTGATCGCGATGTCGCCGTTCTGATGCAGCACGTCGCGGAACTGTTCATGCCCGAGCACGAGACAGCGCATCGGCGTCGCCGCCACAACGGTCGCGGTCCGCGGTCCGTTGTCGAGGAGCGCGATCTCTCCGAAGAACTCACCAGGGCCGAGCATCCGCTCACCGTCCCCCGCCTCAACCCGGGCGGATCCCTCCAGGATCACGAAGAAATCGCCGCCGGTCTCGCCTTTCTTGCAGAGCGTGCGGCCAGACGCGAAGTCGACCTCGTCGGCGTGGGACGAGATGAACTGGAGCTCTTTGTCGGTGCAGCCTCCGAAGAGCGGCACCGAGCGCAACCGCTCCATCCGCGGGTCCGCCACGGCCGCGAGTCTAGCCGGGCTAGGCGACGCGCCTTCCCGCGGCGTAGACCTCGGCCACGAGCGGCGCGCCCATGCGATACGCGAGCTCGCGCTCATCGTCGGTGTCGAGGACCACGATGTCGGCGCGGCGGCCGTGAAGCAGGGCTCCGATCCGCCCGCCCCGACCAAGCGCGTGCGCCGCGTTGATCGTGGCCGCGACGATCGCCTCATGCGGTGTGAGGCCGCACAGCGTGACCCCCAGCGCGATGGCCGTTGGCATGCCTTCGAGAGGCGACGTGCCGGGGTTGTGATCGGATGCCAGCGCCACCGGTACCCGCGCCGTGATGAATCGGCGGGCCTCGGGCGGCGCGTAGCCGACGAAGAACGCGCTGCCCGGAAGGAGAACAGCCGGAATCTGCGCACGCGCGAGCGCGCGGATCCCATCGGCGGACGCGTGCGCCACATGATCCGCAGAGCGCGCTCCGATGCGCGCGGCGAACGCGGACGCGCCGACGTCGTTTAGCTGATCCGCGTGCATCGTCACCGCCAGGCCGGCTTTCTTCGCCGCATTGAAGAGCGGCCGGACATCCTCGATGTCGAACACACCCTTCTCGACAAAGGCATCGACCGCTTCGGCGAGCTTCTCGTCGACGACCCGCTCCAGCGCCTTCGTCGCCTCGCGGATGAAGCGCTTGCGGTCGTCGGTGAACGGCGCCGGCAGCGCGTGCGCGGCAAGGTACGTCACCGCGATGTCGATCGGCGCCTCAGCTTTGGCGCGCGCGAGCAACCGAAGCTGCCGGAGCTCCTCCTCCGGCTCGAGGCCGTAGCCGCTCTTCACCTCGATCGTCGTCGTGCCCAGCTCGGCGGCGTCGCCGATCCTGCGGCGCAGCAGCGCGAGCACCTGATCGTCGCTCGCCTCACGCGTCGCGCGAACGGTCGCGTGGATGCCGCCCCCCGCCGCGAGTACGGCGAGATAGTCGGCGCCGCTTCGGCGCGTCGCGAACTCCTCCCAGCGCTCGCCGGCATAGCAGAGGTGCGTGTGCGGATCGACGAACCCCGGCATCACGACGCGACCCCCGACATCCTTGTCGAGGGCGCCTTCGACCCGAGTGAATCGCTCGTGGGTCCGTCCATGCCCGGTCGCGACGATCATCCCGTCCCGGGCGGCGACGAATCCATCGTTGACCGCACCGACGTCCCCGGCCGCGACGCCTACTCGAGGACGCTCATCCTTGAGCGGCCCCAGCGTCAGCAGGCGCGCGCCGCGCAGGATGAGGTCCGCCTCGATCATTCGAGGAAGTGGCTCTCGATAACGCGGTCTCTGGTGAAGCCATCGAGCTTGAGCGCGCCCGCCGTCACCTGTAGCGCCGCGTCGAGTGGAAGAAGCCCGATCAGCTCGCCGCGCAGCACGCGCACGCCTGCGGCGTTCGCGCGGGTCTCGACCTCGCGCCAAACCGTCTCAAGCGATGTCGTCGTGTGGTCGAGGAGGTTCATCGAGACCTGCACGCGAGGCGGATCGGTGAGCATGAACCCTCTGGCCTGCACTGCGGGCAGCCCGCCGGACGACTCGCGGATCTCCTTAGCGATGCGCTGCGCGAGCTTGAGGTCGGTGGAATCGAGCTCGATGTTGAACGCGATGAGGAACGGCCGCGCACCAACGACGATCGCGCCGGCCGTCGCGTGCAACCGGCGGGGGCCGGCATCGGGATCGTGCGTGCTCTCGAGGAGCGCGGCGAGACCCTCGTATTCCGGCTTGCGAATGTCAGGGAGACGGACACGCTCCGGGCGCATCGCGGCCTTCGCGTAGAAATAGACCGGGACCTGGTGCCGTTCCGCGACCTCGCGACCGAAGCGGTGTGCCAAGTCGACGCACTCCCCCATCGATACGCCCGCGAGCGGAATGAATGGGACGACGTCGACCGCGCCGAGCCGCGGATGCTCGCCCTTGTGCGTCCGCATGTCGACCTCGCGGAAAGCCAGATCGACGAGCGCATGCGTCGCACGCACCACAGCATCCGGTTCGCCCGCGTAGGTGAAGACGGAGCGGTTGTGATCCACGTCGCTGGTGCGATCGAGGAGGCGGACCCCCTCGACCGCGCGGATCGCGTCGGCGAGACGATCGATGACATCGCCGCGGCGCCCCTCGCTCACATTCGGTACGCATTCGACCAGCCGCGGCATCCGCGAGAGGCTAGCGCAGCCACAGCACCATCCGTACGATGGCCGAACTGGAAGGGTTCGTCTGAGCCTCAGCTTCGCGCTGTTGCAGTTCAATCCCTCATCGGTCGTCGTCATGGACGTCGAAGGGCGGATCCGTTCGCTCAACGCGAACGCGCAGCGCCTGCTTTCGACGACCGAGGCGCAGGCCATCGGCCGGCCCTACACGGACGTTTTCGGACCATCCCTCTCGCAGCGGGTCTTCTCGCTCCTTCTCAAGTCCGGCGCGAGCAATGAGATAAAGGCGATCGAGGCGTCCTTGCCCGACGGTCGGCGTGCCAAGCTTCGCGCGACGGCGGGACCGCTGCGCGATGAATTCGGTGCCGTATCGGGAGTCGTCTTTGTCGCCGATGAGGACACCTCCTCGCCGAGGCTTGAGCAGCTGGCCGAGCGCGAGGCGCGGCTCCGTGGTGCTCTGAAGCGGTACCTCGGTGACACCGTCGCCGGGATGGTCGATGCGCGACCATCCTTCATCGATGTCGGTGGTCAGACCCAGACCGTGACCGTGCTGCATGCCGACGTGCGTGGATACACCACGCTCGCGGAGGACCTCGCGCCGGAGAAGGTCGTCTCGCTGTTGCTTCGCTATCACGGCGCGGCAGCGAAGGCGATCCGCGCCGCGGGCGGGTGCATCGATCGCTTCGCGGGCGACGCCATCCTCGCGCTCTGGAATGCACCCGAGCCTCAGGGCGATCACGTTCGCCATGCGCTCGACGGCGCGCTTGCGTTGCAGTCCGCCGCGCGTGAGGCCGGCACCGA
This sequence comes from Chloroflexota bacterium, assembly GCA_005879975.1. Lineage (GTDB taxonomy): Bacteria > Chloroflexota > Limnocylindria > P2-11E > P2-11E > 3-1-20CM-2-70-9. The sequence goes on along the minus strand of VBIL01000090.1, from coordinate 3,556 downwards.
GCTCGGGTACGGCGTGGGCGTGCACACCGGAGAGGCGATGGTCGGCAACCTGGGAAGCAACGAGTACCAGAACTTCACCGCGATCGGCGACACGGTGAACGTCGCGGCGCGGCTGCAGGGTCATGCGAAGGTCGGCGAGATCATCTGCTCCGCCGCGGTGCTCGCTGCCGCCGGGAGTGGCATCCGTGCGACATCGCTCGGATCGCTTGAGCTCAAGGGCCGGAGGGCGCCGGTCGAGGCGTTCCGTGTCGAGGGGACAGCGTGACACTCAGCCCAGGCGAAACGCTGGGCAATTACCAGATCGTCGAGAAGATCGGCGCGGGCGGGATGGGCTCGGTGTACAAGGCCTACCAACCGGCGCTCGGCCGTTACGTCGCGATCAAGGTGCTGCCACCGCAGACCTCGGGCGACCCCAGCTTCCGTGAGCGCTTCGCCGTTGAGGCTCGTGCGATCGGGAAGCTCCGGCACCCGAACATCGTCACCGCGTACGACTTCTCGCAGCAAGGAGATGTCGCGTTCCTCGTGTCCGACTTCATCGACGGCGGAACGCTCGCCGATCAGCTCGGCGCCCCATTACCGCTCGAGTACGCGCTGACCATCCTCAGGCCAATCGCCTCCGCCCTCGACTACGCCCATGCGCGCGGCGTGGTGCACCGCGACGTCAAGCCGCAGAACATCCTGCTGAGTCACGACGGCACGCCGGTGCTCACCGACTTCGGCCTCGCGAAAATCGTCGGTCCGGGGTCGGGCGTGACGCAGGCCGGCGCGCTCATGGGCACAGCGGAGTACATGGCGCCCGAGTGCGCCAGCGGGGCGGAGGTCGCCGGTCCCGCGGCGGACCAGTACGCAGTGGCCATCGTCGCGTACCAGATGCTCGTCGGGCGTCATCCGTTCCCATCGGAAAACCCGATCTCCGCGCTGATGGCGCACGTGCACAAGCCGGTGCCCGTGCCAACCTCGATCGGCGTCCCGCTGCCCCCAGCCGTCGAGAGCGCGCTCCTTCGCGGCCTTGCCAAGAAGCCTGAGGAGCGCTTCGCTCGCGTGAGCGACTTCGTCCGCGCGCTCGCGTCGCCCGCTTCAACAATGGTTCCCTCCGCCGGTCCCGTTAGTGCCGCGCCAGTCATCGCCACGGCGGCCGAGTCGTCGAAACCTTCTCTGCCGCCGTCGCTCGCGCGCGTTCCCAGGACACTCCCTCCCGCGGAGCCGACCCTATCCGTCTTAACGGATGTATCGATCGCTCCCGAAGCGCCGATCTTGTCCCGGTGGCGGCGTCGGCGGGTGCTCTTACTTATCCCGGCGGCGATCGTCGCGCTTCTCGTCCTCGCGGTGCTGCTTCGCGACCGTGCTGGTGGAGGAGCGGCTACGGTCAACGACGAGGCCGGGAATACCTTCGCGGCGGCCACGGTGATCGGACCGGGCACGCGCAGTGGAACGATCGCGCCCGCGGGCGACATCGACTTCTTCAGGCTCAACGTGCCCGCGAACACCAACATCGTGGTCGAGCTGCACCTCGGCACGCTGCCGCGCGGATCGATCACCCTCGTGACGGGCACAGGTCAGATCCTGGACGAGGAGAACGACGTCGTCGGTCGCGTCGGCCGTGTCAACTACACAGCGAAGGACGCCGGCGCGTACTACGTCCGCATCGGTCCCGGCCGCACGGACGCGACCGGGACCTACGCGATCGTCGTCACCACGCGTTAGACCTTAGCCGCGTCCGGTCGGTGCTCCCGCCATCTCCGGCATCTTGAGCGCACCGGCTTGCATCGCGATCGAGTACGCGTCATTGATGCCCCAGTGCTCGACGATCTTCCCGTCCTTCAGCCGGTAGACCGACCACGACTCGATGTCCTTGAGCGGTGCGCCACCCGCGGGCGCCGGGATCCCCGGCAGGCCGCCAGCGTACGTCGAGCTGGAGACGCTGCGCACGAAGACCTTGTCGTCCCCAGCGAAGATGTCCTTCATCTCGAGCTTCCGGTTCTGGAAGATCTTCGCGACGTTCTGGTGCATCATCTTGGCCCCGGCCAGGCCCTGCGGCACACCTGGCGGCCGGTCGTGGGACGGGAAGTCAGCCGCGAAGTACTGGTCGAGCTGATCGAGCTTGCCGTCGACCCAGGCTTGTTCGACCTTGCGCACGACCTCTTTGTTCCTCTGCTCGTCGCCCATGGTTCGCCTCCCCTTTTTCGCGCGGCCGCCGCTTTAATGCCGGGCAGCCTCCGGCAGCATGTGCTCGGCGTTGCGGATCCGCCGCGTCAACATCGGTAGCAGCGCGAGCGCGATCTGCGGGTGGCTCTCGAGGATGCCGCGGAAGTGCCAGCGTTGGATGCCGAGCGCCGTCGTCGGCTCTAACGCGCGCACCGTCGCGGAACGTGGGAACTCATCGAGGAGGGCCATTTCGCCGAAGACATCGCCCGGCCCGAGCGTCGCGATCTTGGTCTCCTTGCCGCCGCGATCTTGCAGCACGTCGACCTTGCCCGAGCGGATGATGAACGCGCCCACGCCGGTATCGCCCTGTCGCACGATGTCCTGCCCGGGTTCGTAGCGTTGCTCGACCGCGGCGTTCGCGATCGCCTCGAGCGATTTCTGGTCGAGATCCTCGAACATGGAGACCCGTTTCAGAAAGTCGATGCTCGTCGTCGGCACTGGCGGGATGCTAGCCGATACTCACCCTCGATGCCGGAATTCCGGGTGGACGTAGCCCACGATATCGCCGCGTGCGCGGCCACGGTCGCGCTACAGGAGGAGACGTGGAGCGGTGACGTCGTGGTTCCGCCTCAGCTCATGCTCGCGGTCGTCCATAACGGTGGCTTCGTAGCACTCGGGTACGCGCTGGAGGATCCGCGGCCCGCGGGTTTCGTCTTCGGCTTCCTCGGCATCTACGACTTCCACTTCCGGCATCACTCGCACATGCTCGCGGTGCGGGAGCAGTACCGCGGGAGCGGGCTCGCGAAGCAGCTCAAGGAAGCACAGCGCGACCACTGCCTCGATCAGGGCATCGAGGTCGTCGGCTGGACGATGGATCCGCTCGAGGCACGCAACGCCAGGTTCAATTTCGGAACGCTCGGCGCTTTCACGCGCACGTACCACCGCGATTTCTACGGCGCTATGCCCGACAGGCTGAACCAGGGACTTCCCTCCGATCGCATCTATGTGGAGTGGCCGATCGGCCACGACCGCACCTACAAGCGACTGCGCGGAGAGAACACCGCAGCGGCGCTCGAGGACGCCGAGCGAGAGGGTGTCGGCTATCTGCTCCGAGCCGAGGGCGATCACCCCGGCGCGGTGGCACAGGTCGGCGCCTCGCACCTGCTCCTCGAGATCCCGCAGGCGTTTCAGGACCTCAAGGCGCGCGATGCGAAGCTCGCGCTCGCGTGGCGGATCGCGGCGCGCGCCGCCTTCGAGCGCGCGTTCGCCGAAGGCTACGCCGCGGTCGAGTTTCTGCGGTCCGCTAACGGGAGGTGTGCGTATCTTCTCGTGCCGCAGCCTCGCCGCGAGCCGCCGATCGATACGGACGAGCAATGAGATTGGAGCGGGTCGAATTGTTCGTCCTGCGGCT
>VBIL01000089.1 GCA_005879975.1 Chloroflexota bacterium | reverse complement strand
CGCATGGCGAAGGCGACCGTCGAGATGGCCGTCTGGGACCTCTTCGCCCAGCGCGCGGGAAAGCCGCTCTCCGCACTTCTCGGCGGGACGCGCGATCGGATCCTGTGCGGTGTCGCGATCGGCATCCAGCCATCGATCGAAGCGCTCATGGACACGATCGGCCGCGAGCTGGAGGGCGGATACCAGCGCGTGAAGCTCAAGATCAAGCCAGGCCTCGA
>VBIL01000088.1 GCA_005879975.1 Chloroflexota bacterium | reverse complement strand
ACCCCTCGCGACCGAATGTGTTGTTCATGCAGAAGCACTGGGATGTGTTGCGGAGCGACGATGCGGGCGACTCATGGAGGGAGGTGAGCGGGAACCTGCCGAGCGACTTCGGCTTCGTGATCGACGTGAACGCCAACGAGCCGGAGACCATCTACGTCGTGCCGATCAAGAGCGACTCCGAGCACTTCCCGCCCGATGGGAAGCTGCGGGTGTACCGGAGCCGCAGCGGCGGGAACGAATGGGAGGCGCTGACGAACGGTCTGCCGCAGCACGACTGCTACGTGAACGTCCTGCGCGATGCGATGGCGGTCGATTCACTCGACAAGTGCGGTGTGTACTTCGGCACTACGGGCGGCCAGGTGTACGCGTCGGCGGACGTCGGTGACACCTGGGCGCCGATCGTCCGCGATCTGCCGCCGGTGCTCTCGGTGGAGGTCCAGACCCTTCGATGATCCGCGTCGTGATTCCGCATCATCTGCGGACGCTGGCGCGTGTCGGCTCTGAGGTGGCGCTCGATGTCAAAGGCGAAGTAACGCAACGCGCGGTGCTCGACGCACTGGAGGCCGGCTATCCGATGCTGCGGGGCACCATCCGTGACCACACGACTCGGGAACGTCGCGCGTTCGTAAGGTTCTTCGCGTGCCAGCGGGATCTGTCGCACGAGTCGCCGGATGCACCGTTGCCGGACGACGTCGCCTCCGGGAAGGAACCTTTTCTCGTGATCGGTGCGATCGCGGGCGGGTAGCCGAGGACGGCACTAACGCTTCCGCGCGCTGGCGCGCAGCCCGGAGGAGATTCGAACCGCGTCAGAAAAGCGCCCAGCGAGATCGAGAACAGATGAGGCGGGCGGCAGGCCAGCATGATGCACCGTGATGCTCCGGTTCATTGCATCCCCTCCAGGACCTCATCGAGCTGCAGGTACGCGAGCCGCGCACCCCACTCCATACCCGAACCGATCACGCCGTCGCGGTCCTCGGGCGACTGGTAGACCGAGCGCAGTGTCATGAACGTCTTACCCGCCCGCTCGTCGAGCGTGACCGTCGTGACCGCGGCATGCCCGGGCATCGCCTCGAATTCTTCGATGTAGACGATCCGCTCGGGCGACGACTCGCGGACCTCACCCGAGAACGCGACTTCACCTTGCGGCGAGCCCTGCGCGAAACGGTAGTGGCCGCCCGCGCGAAAGTCAGCGGTAGCGCTCACAGGGCCGTATTGGCGCGGGCCCCACCAGTTCTTCACGTGTTCCGGGTTCGTGAGGGCTTCGTAGACGAGCGCGCGCGGCGCATCGAAAGAGCGCGTGATCAAGATCTCGCGCTCGCCCTGCGGCGCGACCGTCATGTCGTCAACCGCCGCGTAACCGAGCTTGTCGAGCGACTGGGCCCAACCAAAGCGCGCCTTCTCGCCCCACTCGGCCGTGAAGCCCGACAGGGTGCGGATGGTCATGCGCGTGCGCCGACCTTCGGTGCTGAACGTCACGAGCGTGACGATGTCATCGTCCCAGTTGGCCGGGAGCCCAGTGCCGGCCGGCGGCGCGACGCGCCTGCGGTTCGCGTCGGCGAAGTGGATCCCGAAGACGACCCGCGAAGGCCGCTCGATCTCGCGCACGTCGCCGACGATGTAGATCATCGCGCCATCGAGAGCGCGCTCTGCGATGAAGATCTTCCCGCCGGGACGCGCCTCGAACTCGGCGAAGGGGATGCCTACCATCTTCGGCCCCCACCATTTCTGCAGGTGCTCCGGCTGGGTGAACACATCGAAGATGCGCTCGCGCGGCGCGTCGAAGACCCGTTCTATGACGAGCTCCTTGATCGGCATTTCCACGACGTTATCCCTTGCGGCCATGTCGCTTCTCCTTCACTTGCAGTTCCTTCAGGTACTCGTCCAGACGATCGAGCCGCTGCTCCCAGATGACGCGATAGCGCTCGACCCAGTCATCGATCTCTTTGAGCGGGGCCGCCTCGAGCGCCGCCGGCCGCCATTGCGCCTCCTTGCCGCGCGTCACGAGTCCCGCACGTTCGAGCACCTTGAGGTGCTTGCTCACCGCAGGGAGGCTCATCTCGAAAGGCTTCGCGATCTCGGTCACCGACGCGCCACCCTTCGCGAGACGCGCGAGGATCGCACGCCGCGTCGGGTCGGCGAGGGCACCGAACGTGAGGCTGAGGCGGTCGACAGCCATGTCGCTCCTTCGGTTTATTTAACCACTTGGTTTATTACATCAGGCAGGCGGCGCTGTCAAGGGGTTCAACGGTCAGGTGGGGCGGCGACGCGCGCCGTCTTCGTCGACTGCGGCGAGGAGAGCGCGGGCCCGCGCTTCGCGTCAGAGTCAAGAAAGCCGCGCTCGTGTAGCCCGGAGGGGGGTGAGAGCGGTCATGCGCTCGCGGCAACGCGTGGCTAGTCTGTCTTACCCCATGCCGAATCAGCGCGACAACCAAGGTCCTGCCGACCACATCCGTGGTCTCGAGCACGAGCGCCTTCGTGCCTTGGTGCAGAACGAGGCCGCGGTCGCCGATGCCCTGCACAGCGAGAACTACCAACTCATCACGCCCGGCGGTGCCGCAATATCGAAGGCCGACTACCTTGGCGGGATCGCGTCCGGTGAGCTTCGATACACGCGTTTCGAGCCGGCCTCCGACATCGCGGTTCGTGTGTACGAGGATGCCGCGGCCGTTCGCTATCAGGTCCGGATCGACATCGACTTCGCAGGGGGCCATGACTCCGGCCTCTTTTGGCACACCGACATCTACGAGAAACGGGATGGACGCTGGCAGGCGGTGTGGTCCCAGGCCACCCGTATCAGAACGTGAGCGGGGTGCCCCCGAGTAGCCCGGAGGGGATTCGAACCCCTGACCTCTTCCTTGAAAGGGAAGCGCCCTGGACCACTAGGCGACCGGGCCGCGCTCCCTCAAGGATACGAGCGTCACTCGCTCACCCACTGGATCCGGAAGATCAGCTCCCACGTGTTGAAGACGCCCCAGAGCAGACTCAACACCGCGATCGCGGCGCTGAGATAGAGGGCCCAGACCTCGCCGACTGCGACGCCGATCGCTCCCGTCAGTGCGACCGCGAAGAGGCCGAAGCCGGCCGTGAACTGGACTACCGTCACACGCCGGTCGTATCCGACCCCGGTCGCGCGTAGGCCGCTTCGTGCCGCAGCCGCGAACGGGAGCGTGGCGGCAAGGTTGAGAAAGACGAGCTCGACTCCGAAGGCACTCAGCGTCTGCGGCATGAGCGCAAGAAACCCGAAGGTGAGCGACACGACGTAGCCGAGGAACACCGTCCGCGCCACCGAGCGGAGCTCGGCGTTCCGCGCGGCGCTCAGCGTGCGAATGTGGATCGAGAGAGCCACAAATAGCAACCCCAGAAGCCCCGCGGCGGCGGTGACGAGCGCGACGTTGAAGTCGTGCCAGAGCACGAGCTCTTCGGACATCAGACGAGCTCCATCAGCCACTCCTGTAGCGGCGTCAGCGTGCGGTAGTGAGCGAAGCAGTGGGCAACGAAATCGCCGCGGGGCAGCGATGTCTCGGTCCACGCGTAGATGCCATCGTGCTTTAGGTATCGCGCGCGCGGGTGGTCAGGGTCGAAGCCGCGGGGCACGCGTTTCCTCGTCGGGCCTTCGAGCTTGTAGCCCTTGCGCTCGAAGCTCTTGAACATCCGGTCGAGCGCCCCACCGCGGCGATCGTCGACGACGGCCTGCCGATACCGATCGAGGCTCTTTGGCTCGGCTATATACAGCCCGACCGCAAGGATGACGCTCTTCGGCTGGAGGTCGAACCAATAGCCGGGCGACGCTTCCTTCGCGCGGCCCTCCCACCACCAGAGCGTTTGGTGATCCTTGTACGGCTTCTTGTTCTTTGAGAAGCGGACGTCGCGGTTGATGCGCTTGACGCCGTAGTTCGTGCGCGGATCCACCTGCAGATGCGGGCGCAGCCTGCGCAGCTTCGTGCCCAGGTCGATGACGAACTCCTTCGCTGGTTCGAGGACCACGTCCTCGTACTCGTCGCGATGCTTGTCGAACCACTCCTTGCGGTTGTTGCGCCTCAGACTTCCGAGGAAGCGGGCCGCGCCATGCGGGAACGCACTCGCCACAGTCACGGCGGTGTGCGCCAGGCGACGTGCCTCACAGGATGCCGAGCACCCTGCGGGCGATCGTTCTGAGCGACGCGACGGGACCGGGCTCGAGCTTCCTCCGGGCTTGCCGTTCTAGCTCGCGGATCGCGCGGTCGGTGTGGAGATCGTCCTCCAGCGCCCCGAGCACTGCCGCGCTCGCACGATCGCGTTCGATCGGGCCAAGTCGGCCGCGGCCGAGCGCGTCATCGAGCGCAGCCGCGCGGTCGCGCGCGCGCGCGAGGCGCTCTTCATCGTGATCGAACGGACGCCGATAGTGGATGTCGAGAAGATAAAGACGCAGCGCCTGCGGCGAGTTTTTCTTCAGCGCCTCGCGGACGAAGATCATGTTGCCGTCGGACTTGGACATCTTCGCCGCGTTCAGGCGGACCGGGGCGATGTGTACCCAGTGCCGAACAAATCGTTCGCGACCGCCGTGCGCGCCTTCGCTCTGGGCCACCTCGCACTCGTGATGCGGATAGAGCAGGTCGCTTCCGCCGCCGTGGACGTCGACCGGATAGCCCAGATGGCGCTCTGACATCGCCGAGCACTCGAGGTGCCAGCCCGGCCGGCCGCGCCCGTACCGACTCGGCCACGTCGGCCCATCCGAAACGCGACGCCAGAGCGCGAAGTCGAGCGGCGATCGGCGTCGAGGATCGTCGAGACGCGCGTCGTCCTGTGACGCGAGGATGCGGCGCATTTTCGCGACCGAGTACCGGGAAAGCTCCCCGAAGCGCGGGAACGTCGAGACGTCGTAGTACAGGCCGCCCGGAAGCTCGTACGCATGGCCGCGCCGGCGGAGCCGCTCGGCGAGCCGGATCATCGCAGCGAGCTCGCGAGTCGCGTGCGGCATGACATCAGGCTTGCGCCAATCGAGACGGCGCATATCGTCGAGGAACGCGCGCTCCTCGCGTCGGCCAAGCTCGCGCCAGTCGACGCCGTCGCGTGCGGCGCGCTGCAGGATCGACTCATCGACGTCGGTTACGTTCTGCGCGTACCGCACCCGGGTCCCGCCCGCCTCGAGGAGCCGCGCGAGCACGTCAAACACGAGGAAGGTGCGCGCATGACCGAGATGGGTCGTGTCGTACGGCGTCACGCCGCACACGTAGATCGTGACGGCGCGTTTGCCGCGGGGACGGAACGCGAAGGTGCCGCGCCGTCGCGTGTCGTAAAGCCGTAGCACCCGCGCTGGACGATATCCTCGCGCGCGGTGCCGCGCTCACTCGATGCCGACCAGGTCCTGACCGTCCTTCAGCGCGTCGCAACCCCACCCACCGCTCCGTATCACGAATGGGCGGTGCTCGACGCGGTCGGCGCGGAGCTCGAGCGAGGTGGCATCGCGTCGCACATAGACCAGTACGGCCAGGTGCACGCTCGCGCCGCCCGTGGCACGGCGAAGCGGGCTCTCGTGTTCGCAGCGCACACCGACCACCCCGCCTTCGAGGTCATCGAGGCCCGCGGGCGCGTGGGCAAGGTGCGGGTGCTCGGAGGCTTCCGGCAACGTCTCTTCCCGAAGATGGTCGCCGTGACCGTTCACGCCGATGGTGGCCAGGGATCGTTCACCGGCACGCTGAGCGATCCCGAGACGGTCGTCGATCCGCTGCACAACTCAACGAACACCTGCCGCATCGACGCCGAGAGAGCGCTCGAGGTCGGACAGTTCGCGATGCTCGACCTTCCGCCGGTGCAGATCGCCGGGGACGAGGTCCGTATGCGCGCGGCGGACGACTTGGCCGGCTGCGCGCTGATCGTCTGCGCGCTTCTCGCGCTGCAGGACGAGCCGCGGCCGCACGACATGCACGCTGTCTTCACGCGAGCGGAGGAGACCGGGCTTTACGGCGCGCGTCTTGCGGCCGAGGACGGACTCGTCCCTCGCGACGCATTCATCGTGTCCGTCGAGGCGAGCCGCGCTATGCCGGGCGCGGAGTCGGGCAAGGGGATCGTCGTTCGGGCGGGCGACCTCCACAACACCTTCAGCAACGAGGCCGAGCGCTACCTCCGAGTCGCCCGCGAACGTCTTGCCGAGCGCGGCGTCGCGACGCAGCGCGCGTTGCTTACCGGAGGCACCTGCGAGGCGTCGGCGTTCGTGCGGCTCGGCTGGACCGCGACCGGCATCGCCGTTCCGAACGTCAACTACCACAACGCCGGACCTGACGGGGGGTTCGCGCCCGAGATCGTGCGCGTGATGGATCTGTTGAGCGGCATCGCGCTCGCCGCGGAGGCTGCCGTCGCGGCGGGCGAAGATGCGGACGAGTCGTGGTGGCCGGACGTGCGTGTCGTTCCTAGCGTCATTCGCGAGCTGCTGTCGCGCGGCCGCGCTCCGCGCTAGACGCCGTCGCCGCATCGTGAAATTGACCCAGCACCCACTTCTGGCCGCACTTGACTTGCCCCCGCGACGCGGGTGTACAACAGGGACAAGCTCCGCGGGGCCCACGGAGCGAGCAACCAAGACGGCGGACGCCGAAATGGAGGTCGCATGGTCAGGCTGCACAAAAGACTGGGAGTCTTCCAAGTCGATCGATGACGCCCCCGGCGGAAGGGGGCACTGTCGAGACCCGCACTCTCGTGCGGCGTTGAGGGGCAGAGGGTCACGCCAATTGGCGTGATGGTTTCCCTCACATCTAGGCCGGAAGTGAGGCCTGTAGCCGAGAGCGCGGGAGGGCTCACCAGCCCTTAGCGACCACAGCGTCAGTCAGCAACGACCCCCGGACGCGGGGGTCGTTGCTTTGTGTTTGCGTAGGCTCGGAACAGTGGAAAGCACGGGTGAGCTGGGTTGGTTCCGCACCGAAGTGCTGCGGTCGATCATCCGACCGCAGTCCTTTGCGCGCTCGCTGGCGCGCGAGCACTTCGGGCTCGCAGGAGTCCTGGTCGCGCTCGCGGCCGGTGTGGGGCTGTCCATCGGCGTGGACTCGCTGGTGGTGGCCGCAAAAGGGCTCTCGCCGCTTCCGTTCCTCTCGCGACTTCTCTTTGAATCGTTTCTCCTGGGGGTGCGCGTCGACATCAGCATCGCCGCGATCGCCTTTGCTCTTTACGTCACCGTCGCGGCGACGCGCCGTATCGAGCTCACGCTCGATCAAGCATTCAGCGCGATCGCATTCGCGCTCAGCCCGCTCATCGTCGCGCCGCTGGCGGCGATCATCGCGGCGCTCGATCCCGGGCTGCTCGGCGTAGCGGGCGTGGTCCTGGCGCTCATCGTCCTCCGTGCGCTCGTCGGCCTCGCTCTCAATCTGCGCGCCGTCCTTCCGCTTCCCGCGGCCGCCCTCGCGCTGGCCCTGGTCGTCACAAGCTGCCTCGTCGTGCTCCCCGATCAGACCTCGCGCGTGCGAATGATGGCGTACGCGATCGCGCCCGAGCTCGCGGCGCCCCTGGCCGTCGCGCCCGCGCAGGGCAAGCGCTATGACCTCGAAGGCGCGACCCTGCTCGTCCCCGAGGTGTGGCTCTACTCGATCCGCGGCATCCCCGGCGAGGTCGCCCACTTCGAGACACCGACCGCGACCCTCAACGCGCGTGGTGGAGAGCATCAACGGGCTCGTGACCGTCGACGATCGTGCCGACGGTGCGTACGAGGGCCGGCATATCGCGCTCCGCCAATTTGCGATCGTCCAGCGAGCGACCGGCGCCGCACTGCAGTTCCGCTTCTTTGATCCGCCGGACGTTGAAGCGGCGTTCGCCCAAGCCGCGGCGATCGCCGCGACCTGGCGGCCGGCGCCGGTGCGCTAAGGCTCCACGAGGGGGATCTCGCGCACTGCGTGCTGTTCGATCCGATACGCGTAGATCTCAGGCGACTCGGTGCGCAGCGAAACGAGGACGTATCCGGCCTCGGGCCATTGCGCCTCGGCCCGATCGGTGGGCGACGGGTACGCCGGCGAGCGCGGATGGCTGTGGTAGATCGCTACGAGCTCACGATCGAAATCACGCGACTGCCGGAACGCGTCGAACACCTGTGCCTGGTCGATGACGTAACGCGTCTCGGGCGTGGGATGCACGTTGCGACAGCGCAGCACGCGGCGCACCACGTCTTCGTCACCAAGCAGGAGCCCGCAGCACTCCTGGGGCGCGGACTCGCGCGCGTGCGCGACGATCTCATCGCGCAATTCGCGTGGAAGGACAAGGCGAGTCCGGTCGATCAGCGCCCTCCGGCCATCGCCGGGATGACCATGATGTCGCTGCCATCGGGGACCACCGCGCCGCTGCCGCCGCGGGCCCGCGCGTCGTCCTCGCCGATGTAGACGTTGACGTACGACCGGATCTCGCCGCTCGGGTCGAGCACGCGCGCCGCGAAGCCCGGGTGACGGCGATCGATATCTGCGATCACCTCGCGCAGCGTCGTGCCTGATGCGGTGAGCTTGGTCTCTCCGCCGGTCACGTCGCGCAGGGCACCGGGCAAACGAACGGTCACGGCCACGACTTCACTCCCAGAGCGGGGTGCTGAGATAGCGCTCTCCCCCATCAGCGATCAACACGACGATACGGCCGGCTTCTTCCCTCGCGACCGCGACGCCTGCAGCGACCGCCGCGCCGCCCGAGACGCCGCTGAAGATCCCCTCGTCGCGCGCGAGCCGCTTGGCCATCGCGATCGCCTCGTCGGTCGCCATGACCCGATGCTCATCCGCCGCGCGTTCGTTCCAGATCGCGGGACGAATCGCCGTTGGCATGTGCTTCCAACCCTCGATGCCGTGGAGCGGGTCGTCCGGCTGCACGGCGACGATGCGCACGCCCTTCGGACGGAGTGCTGTGGAGACGCCGACGATCGTCCCGGACGTTCCGACCCCCGCCACGAAGTGGGTCACGCGACCTCCCGTCTGCTCCCAGATCTCGGGGCCGGTCCCGACCTGATGAGCGAGCGGGTTCGCCGGATTGGAGTACTGGTCGACGTACACGTAGCGGTCCCGGTCGGCGGCGGCCAGCCGCTGCGCCTCGCGGATGGCACCGTCGGTCCCCTCGAGTGGATCGGTGAGCACGAGCTTGGCGCCGAACGCGCGGATGATCCGCTTGCGCTCGACCGAGACCCTATCCGGCATGCAGAGCTCGAGCGAATGGCCGCGCACCGCGCAGACCATCCCGAGCGCGACGCCGGTGTTGCCACTCGTCGCGTCGAGGACCGTCCGGCCACGGCGGAGGCGTCCCTCCTCTTCGGCGGCGAGGACCATCCACAGGCCTGGACGATCCTTGACGCTCCCGCCCGGATTGGCGCTCTCGACCTTCGCCCAGAGCTCACCGCGTAGCCCCGCGCCGATGCGATGCAGCGGCACCAGCGGGGTGTCGCCGATGCGCTCAAGGATCGTGCCGCGCACGCGCTCGCGGACGAGCTGCGGCGTGAGTCCGGACATAGCAAAAGAGGCTAGAGGAGGCCCAGGTCAGGCCCGGACGGTCTCCAATGCCCGCCTCGCGAGGCGCAGCGCTTCGTCGGGATCGCCGCTGGCTTCCGCCGCGCGAGACCACCGGTCGAAGATCACGCGAAGGAGCTGCGGTCCGCGCTCCTCCGCTAGCTGGCGAGCTTCCTGGAAGGACCTCCGCGCGGCCGCGCCGTTGCCCTTCATGCGCAATTCGCCGATCAGCACCATCGCGCGCACCTGCGCATCGACCTGGTCGACTTTTCGTGCGAACTTGAGCGCGGACTGCGCTTCCTCGAGCGCCGCCTCGGGATCGCTCTTCGCCAACACCTCGGCCTGCGACGCCTTGATCGAGGCGAGGGTCGTATCGCGCTTGGCTTCGGAGGCCAAACGTTCCGCGCGGGAGAGGCATTCGCGGGCACGCGTCGTGTTCCCGTGCTCGACGTACAGTGCGGCGGCGTTGTCCAGCGCGCAGGCCACCTGGTCGAGAAGGCCCAGGTCCTCGTAGACCTGGAGGCTGCGCTGGTTGTAGATGATCGCGGCTTCGAGGTCTCCGGAGTCGTGGTAGGCCTTCCCCATTCCGGCATAGAGGAGCGCAAGGGATGGGCGATCGTCGAACTGCTGAGAAACCTCGATGGCTCGCTCGTACGTGGCGAGCGCCAGCTTCGATTGCCGGAGGTTGCCTTGCGCGATGGCGAGATCGACGAGCCTTCGGAAAAGGAACGCCGGATCGATCAGGATCCCGTCGTCGCAGGCCTGCACGCATTCGCGAAAGAGGCGAGCCGCCTCCTCGTAGGCGTAGGTGCGCATGTACGCCGCGGCGAGCACTGATTTGAGGCGGACCTGCTCTTCGGCATCGCCGAGCAGCTCGGCCATTCGTTGAGCGCGTTCGATCAGCGGGAAGGCCTGCTTGGGCTGAGCGACGAGGTTGTAGGCGACCGCGAGGTAGCGGAGCCGAACGAGCTGATCCCCGGCGGTAAGACCCTCTTCGAGGCGTTCCAGGATCGGGATCGCCTCCGCGCCACGAGCCTGCTCGATCAGGCGTTTGGCTTCGAGCATCGAGTACTGCGGCGTCGCAGGCGACGGTGCGCCCCCAAGAAGGTCGGCCGGTTTCACCCCGAGCACGCCGGCGATGTGCTCGAGCGCCTTCATCGAGGCACGTGTGCGCCCAGACTCGAGCATGGAGATATAGGCCTTCGTGTATTGGGGCTCTGCAAGCTGGGCCTGGGTCAGGCCCTTGGCCGTGCGCAAAGAACGTATGCGTGCGCCCACGTCAGCGACCATTGGGGAACGCACCTCAGCCACGGGCGGGCACTTTACGTCTGACGAATAGGCCTGTCAAATCTGTCTTTACCCAATTCTTACGGACCGAGACCGGGGCGGTGCCGGTCGGGGTCCAGCGGGCTCAGAGTGCCCGTTCGTCTCGGTCGGCCAATGGGCCGTAAGAACTTGCTCGTCTAGCAGTCGCCGCCGCTACCACCATTAGGGCAGGCGTACGCGGTGGACGTCGCAACTGGTGCGGAGAACGCGAAGGCGAGGGCGCTCAGGAAAGCGATGATCTGAACAAAACGACGAATAGACATTCGGTGGGTCCTCCCGACCCCACCGGCAAATGATCTGGGCCCGTGCTGGAGTCACTCTGCGACCAAGCGCTCGGGAAGTAAAGGCGGACTTGCCTGATTCAGGAACGCGCGAGCGTGCGCTGGGTGAGCGGGCGAAGCTGATGCAGACCACCGTCGACCGCCGCCGCGAAAAGCAGGCTGGCCGGACCGACGAGAAGTCCCGGAACAGCGAAGAGTGGCGGCAGCGCTTCGAACGCCACGCTCGCGCCGCCCTGAATGGCCACGAGTACCGCCGCCGCGAGGAGCGCGCCGCCGGAAAGAATGACCGATAGCGGCGACAGCGCGAGGGACACCTGACGCCCGGCGACGAGCTGATCGATCCGTGCTTCGGTCACCGAAAGAGAGCTCACCGGAACGAGCAGACCGAGCGAGACGTCATCGGCGTCAGGCAAGAGCTTGTCGAGGGCGCTCGCGAGGGCGCCGACGCCATAGGCGCGCACCGCCGCCTGGTCAGCGGCGATTTCTTTTTGAAGCGTAAAGAAGCCCACGAGCTCGTCGACGACCGGGACCACGTAGAGACCGGCAGCGAAATAGCGCGCGACGACGAGCCGCAGCGGGTCCCGTTGTCGCAGGTGATATCGCTCGTGCAGAAGCACCGCGCGAAGCTCGTCGATGTCGAGCCTGTCGACAAGCGCGGTCGACAGGCAGATCCGCGGACGCACGAACCAGTAGCAGAACGAAAATGGCCGACCGTCAGCGACCACGTCGATCCTGCCATCGAGCTCGAGGCCCGACGCGGCCAACGCGACGGAGCGCGGCACGGCGACCTTCTGTGACACGAGCCGGCGGATGAGCATCGCCGTGGCGGCGAGCTGCCTGAAGAGCGTTGCGAGCCCGAGCGAGATGCCGCAGAGCGCGAGGATCAACACCAGCGCGGCGACCACGTCGGCGGTGTCTTCGGGGCCACGCGCGATGAGCTGCTCGACGCGCGGGACCTGCGTCAACAGCAGGGCGATGAGGATCGCGCTCGAGGCGAATGCCACACCCAGGAGGATGCCGAACGCTCGATCAGCGCGAGCCACGTGAGTCTTTCTGCGCGACACGGCGCAGCGCCGCGCGATGCGATGCGTCGACAGTGTCGAGCTCGGCGCTGAATGCGGCGAGGGCGGCATCACCGAACTCCGCGACCAGACCGCGCGCCAGGTCACGCGACAGGCGCGCGCGGTGCTCCGCGCGAGTGAACGCGGGCCGGTAGACGTAGGTCTTGCCGTCGCGCACGCGCTCGAGGAGGCCCTTCTCGTGGAGCCGAACCATGATCGTCATCACCGTGGTGTAGGCGAGCTCTCGCGTGCGCGCGAGCTCCACGACGATGTCGCGGACGGTTGCCGACCGACGTTTCCAGAGCCGGTCCATGACCTCGGCCTCGAGCGGCCCGAGGAATTTCTCCTCAGCCTTCTCGGGCCGCCGCAGTCGCCGCAGGTCCGGCCGTCGCATGACGCGATTATCCCGCGCGCCGGCCGCGGACGGTGACTCGCCCGCGGCGGCGAAGGAACCGGGGATGACGTTCGCGGAGATCCTCGCGCCCGTGTGCCAGCGCCACGTGGAGCTCGACGACGAGATGGCCATCCCGCGGGACGTACAGCGGACCGCGCGGCCCCTCCCGTCGTTCGACGACACCCGACAGGGCGAGCATCTGGAGCTCTCGTTCGGCGTATCCCTGCTCAACGCCCGCCCACACCGCGGCGCGCTGCGGGGTCTCCTCGCCGAGCGAAAGCGCGTGGAGGAGTCGCAGCCGCCGAGGATCGGCGAGTCGCTCCAGAGCCTGAGCGGCGCGTTCGTACTCTTCGTCGCTCCCACGCTCAAGCAACGTCGGATCGCTCGTAAAGAGGTTGAGCTCGAGGTCTTCGATGGCCATCCGCTCACCGCCCGCTTGGTCTACGACAGGCGAGTCGTAGGATTCCCTGCCCCACATACTACGCCAATGTCGTATGTGTTCGAGCGGTCACTTCGCGGCCGCCGACCCGCGGCATGAGGCCCCACTGGCGGCGCATATCCTCGGCGCGATGAGGCCCGCGTGCGTCGCGATCGTTTTGGCCGTCGTAGCCTGCGCGCCGCTGAAGCTGGTGGGGACTGATCTGGGCGCGACGGAGGCGCCGGACTTCACCCTGACCGACGCCGTCAGTGGACGATCGGTCTCGCTCTCCGCCCAGCGCGGCCAGGTGGTGGCGCTGACGTTCCTCTACACAACATGCCCCGACGTGTGCCCGCTGACCGCCTCGCGCTTCCGCGCCGCACAGGACTCGCTCGCGAGCGAGGCGGGCCGCGTGGTGTTCATCGCGGTATCGGTGGATCCGGATCGTGATACCCCGAAAGCGACGCAGGATTTCTCAGCCGCGCACGGGCTCTCCGCGAACTGGTATTACCTCGTCGGGGGCCGCGCGCAGCTCGCGCCGGTCTGGTCGGCGTACGGCATCGGCGTGCAGGCCGGGAGCGCGAGCGTCACGCACAACGACGCGGTCTATCTCATCGATCGTCGCGGTCGCGAGCGCGTCCTCCTGCATTCCGAGGACCTCGCGGCGAATCTCGTCGACGACCTTCGGTCTCTCTTGCGCGCGGGCGACTGAGCGACTCACGAGCGTCCGACCGAGCGCCAGCTCCTGTTGACGGCAGCGAGGTCGGTGCTTTCATGCCCTCGGAGGTGTCGACATGCGGAACGTCGCCTTCGTCATCGGATCGCTCGTCCTCGCGGTGGTGGTCATCGCCGGCTATCAGCAGCTGCGACCGACGGGTCAGCGAGTCGCAAGCTCGGGCACGGCGCCGCAGGGCGGTGACACCACGGAGCTCGCGAGCCGCCTGCTCCTTCCGTCGTACCTGACTGGGGACGGCGCGAAGTACGAGCTACGGATGTATCCCGGAGCGCTCCCGCCGGATCCCAAGGTCGACCTTCCGCAGCCCGCGGGAACGCGCCTGGTCGGCGCGACGCTGCGGCTGCGCAACGACGCACCGGCATCCCTCGACGCGGTCATGGATGTGCCCGCCTCGGCGGGGGACGTTCCCGCGTTCTTCGAGAGGGAGCTGGCAAAGCTCGGCTGGTCGCCGGCGCCAAATCGCGGGGGCGGATCACCGTCCGGTGGATTCGTGTCCGCGCCCATCGGAACGGGCCGCGCCTTCTGCAAAGGCGAAGCACCGCCCTGGTACACCGTCACCGTGTTCACGCCCGTCGGGGCGCCGCAGGATGTCCGCGCGCACATCGACCTCATCAACCCGAACCCCTTCCCGGGCGCGTTCGGCCCCTGCTCGCAGCCACCAGGACCGCCGCCGATGAATGGCCTCAACAAGCTGCCGCCACTTCGTGCGCCCGCGGGAGTGGTGATGCGCACGAGCGGCGGAGGTGGCGGTAACGACCGGCAGTCATCCGAGGCGACCGCGACGAGTAAGACCTCGGCCGTCGACCTCGAGACCGCGTTCGCCCAACAGCTGGTCGCCGCCGGCTGGTCGCGCATCTCCGGAGCCACGAGTGGACCGATCGCGCTAAGCACGTGGAAGCTACCCGGCGACGGCGACTGGCGCGGTCTGCTCCTCGTGAACGAGATCGGCGGCGAGACGCGCTCGCTCCTGGTGCAAGCGCAGCTGGTGCAGTGATCAGCCGACGATATATATCGTGATGAAGAGGCCGATCCAGACCACGTCGACGAAGTGCCAGTAGATCGAGGCCGCTTCGACCGCTAAGTGACGTTGAGCGCTGAAGTGTCCCTTCAGCGTGCGGAAGAAGACGATCGAGTTGAAGATCACGCCGCCGGTCACGTGCGCGCCATGGAAACCGGTGAGCGTGAAGAAGACGCCCGCGAAGATCCCGTCGCGCGGCAGGAACCCGAGCTTCGTGTACTCGTAGCCCTGGCCGACGAGGAAGAGCACGCCGAGGATGAGCGTCGGGATGAGCCAGGTGCGAAGCCCTTTGCGGTCGCCCCGCTTGATCGCGTTCACGGCCAGCTGCATGGTCACGCTCGACACGAGCAGCTCGATGGTGTTGATCGTCGGCAGCCCGATGCCGAAGACCGGGTCGACGTTCCAGCGTGGCTTTTCGCCGAAGACCGGCTCCCACTCGGGGAGACGCCCGCGCAGGAAGAAATACGTCGTGAACAGCGCGCCGAAGAAGAACGCTTCGCTTCCGATGAACAGGATGACCGCCCACATCCCCGCGCTGAATCGCGAAGGCTGCGCCTCAAGACCGGTCTCATTGGGCGGAAGCCGGTCGATGGGATCGGTCCGCCGGCCACGGACGACCACGCGGTCCTCGACGGTCGTCCTCACGGGCTAGTGATGCGCGCCGTCGGTCGGATCGCCGGCCTGCTGGTACGCGCGGGCGTCGTCGATGAGCCAGGTCGCGATGCCGATCACGAAAATGACGGCGCCAACGACGAGCAGCGGAGGCCCGACGAGCACGCCAAACGCGATGAGCATCACGCCGAGGCCGAGGATCGGCGGCGAGAAGCTCGGTTGCGGAACGTGAATCGCGTGTTCCTCGCCGTGGTGCGATGACATCGCGCGAAGACTAGCGCCGCGATTGGCGCCTGTCGAAATCTCCCTCTAATCTTCAGCGCGATGGGTCCATGGCCGCTCGACCCGCGCGGACCCCAGGCCGAAGCGAGCTCCTTCGTCTACTGGATCCTCTTCGCGTGCGCGATCCCCGTCCTCGCGATCGTCTGCGGCAGCCTCATCTATTCGGGGATCAAGTTTCGCGAGCGGCCCGGGCACGAGGCGAAGCAGTTCCACGGGCACAACCTCCTCGAGCTCATCTGGACGATCGTGCCGACGGTCATGGTGATCTCGTTCACCGGGCTTTCGTGGAACAAGCTCAACGAGATCAACAACGTCGACGCCGGCACCGCCATGACCGTAAAGGTCGAGGGCCGCCAGTGGGCGTGGGCCTTCACCTATCCCGACCAGCAGATGTTCAAGCTGCAGGACGGTTCGACGCTCATCACGGGCGAGCAGCTTGATATCCCGGTCGGCGCCAAGGTGAAGATCGAGCTCACGTCGAAGGACGTCATTCACTCGTTCTGGGTCCCGAACCTCGGCGGAAAGAAGGACGCGGTGCCAGGGCATACGACGAGCCTCTGGCTGCAGGCGGATCAAGCGGGGACGTACAGGGGCCAGTGTTTCGAGTTCTGCGGCGAGGGGCACGCTGACATGCTCATCACGATCGTCGCCCATCCGCAGAACGAGTACGCGACCTGGGCGAGCACCGCGATCGCGGACGCGAACCGATTGAACGATCCGAAGACCAAGGCCGGCCACGACACGTTCCTGGCGAGCGCGTGCGTCGGCTGCCACACCGTCAAGGGAAC
>VBIL01000201.1 GCA_005879975.1 Chloroflexota bacterium | reverse complement strand
TACGCGCTCGCCATCTCCAGGGCGGTCAATCTCAGCCTGGAACGCGGAAACGGCGACGCTGCACCTACGCACTGCGTGGCCGTCGGCCTGATCGCCGGTGATCGCTTCGGCGACTACGACGCAGGTTATCGACTCGGAAAGATGGCCTGCGATCTGACCGAGCGTCGCGGATTCAAGCGCTTCGGCGGAAAGACCTATTCGGTCTTCGCGCTCGTGGTTCCGTGGACGCGACCGGTTCGGGAGGGTATCGATCCGGTGCTTCGTGCCTTTCAGATGGCGAACGAGCAGGGCGACCCGACGTTCGCTGCGTACGCTTGCCGCAATCTCATTTCCATTCTTCTCGCCTCGGCCGATCCGCTCGATCACGTCGAATGTGAAGCCGAGCACGGAATCGAGTTCGCGCGCACGGTGCGGTTCGAATTCGCCGTCGACATGATCTCCGTCCCGCTCGCGTTCGTCCGGACGCTCCGCGGCGAGACCGCGAACTTCGGCTCGCTCGACGATGGTCGGTTCACGGAGCGCTCGTTCGAGGAACGCCTGACCGGTCACCCGGCCCTCGCCTTGCCGGAATGTACCTACTGGATCCGAAAGCTGCAAGCGCGCTTCTTCGCCGGCGACTACGCGTCGGCCATCGAGGCCGCGCAGCAGGCGGAAAGATGGTTCTCGACGTCAGCGTCGCTGTCGGTCTTTCTGTTGGAGAGGGCGGAATACCACCTCTATGCCGCGCTCTCTCGTGCCGCACGCTGCGAGCCCATGGGCCCGGATCGGTACGCGGAGCATCGAGAGGCGCTCGCGGCGCACGGCCGACAGCTCCGGGCCTGGGCCGTGAACTGCCCGGAGAACTTCGAGGATCGTACGGCGCTGGTCGGCGCGGAGATTGCGCGCATCGAGGGGCGGCCGCTCGAGGCGATGGACCTGTACGAGCAAGCCATCCGCTCCGCCCGCGCCAACGGCTTTGTCCACCACGAGGCGCTGGCCAACGAACTCGCCGGCCGCTTTTATCTGCAGCGCGGGTTCGAGACGGCCGGCTCTGCACACCTGCGCCACGCGCGGGCGTGCTATGCGCTCTGGGGTGCCGACGGCAAGGTGCGGCAGCTCGATGAGCTCTATCCGCACCTTCGCCAGTCAGAGCCGGCGCCCGACGCGCGCGGAACTATCGGGGCGCCTATCGAGCACCTGGGGCTCGCAACGATTCTCAAAATGTCGCATGCCGTGTCAGGCGAGATTGTGCTGGAAAGGCTCGTCGAGACGCTGCTGCGCACGGCCATCGAGCACGCCGGCGCGGAACGTGGGCTGCTCATGCTGCCGCGCGGAGACGAGTTGTCGATTCAGGCGGAAGCGAACACCAGCGGCAGCTCCGTGATTGTTCGTCTGCGCGAAACGCCCGATTCCGTGGTTGAGCTTCCGGAGTCGATCGTCCGTTATGTCGCCCGCACGCGGGAAAGGGTGATTCTGGACGATGCCCTGACGCACAATCCGTTTTCCACGGATGAGTACATCGGCAGGCGGCACGCCCGGTCGGTACTCTGCTTGCCCCTCGTGAAACAGGGCGCGCTTGTCGGCGTGCTGTACCTCGAGAACAACGTCGCCTCGCACGTGTTCACGCCTTCGCGCATCGAGCTCCTTACCCTCCTGGCCTCGCAGGCCGCGATCTCGCTCGAGAACGCGCACCTCTACGCCGATCTCAACGAAACGCAAGCGTACCTGGCGGAGGCACAACGGCTGACCGCCACCGGCAGCTTCGGCTGGAAGCCGGCGACCGGCGGCCTCGTATGGTCCGAGGAGCTGTACCGGATATTCGAGCTCGATCGAGCGGCGACACCCACTGTCGAGTTCGCCCTTTCGCGGGCCCATCCT
>VBIL01000087.1 GCA_005879975.1 Chloroflexota bacterium | reverse complement strand
AGCTCGGCGGCGAGCAGATGCGCAAGATGCGCCGGCGCATGCAGATGATCTTCCAGGACCCGTACGCCTCGCTGAATCCGCGGATGACCGTCGGCAACATCATCGGTGAGCCGCTCGAGGTCCACTCCCTCGCGAAGGGACGCGAGAAGACCGAGCGCGTGCAGGAGCTGCTGCGCGTCGTGGGCCTGAACCCGTACTTCACCAACCGCTACCCGCACGAGTTCTCCGGAGGGCAGCGCCAGCGCATCGGCATCGCTCGCGCGCTCGCGGTGGAGCCGGAGTTCATCGTCTGCGACGAGCCGATCTCCGCTTTGGATGTTTCGATTCAGGCCCAGGTCATCAATCTCCTCGAGGAGCTCCAGGACCGCTTCAAGCTCACGTACCTCTTTATCGCGCATGACCTGTCCGTCGTGCGGCACATCAGCGACCGCGTCGCGGTCATGTACCTCGGGAAGATCGTGGAGCTCGCCGATCGCGTCGACGTTTACGAGCGCCCGCTGCACCCGTATAGCCAGGCGCTCCTTTCCGCCGTGCCGATCCCGGACCCGGCGGTCGAGTCCAAGCGCAAGCGGATCATCCTCACGGGCGACGTCCCGTCACCGGTCAACCCACCGAGCGGCTGTCGATTCCATACGCGGTGCTGGAAGGCGCAGCAGATCTGCTCGGAGGTCGACCCAGAGTTCATCGAGCACGAGCCGAGGCACTGGGCCGCGTGCCACTTCCCCGGCGCTTAGCCCCGCTGAACTGAACTTCCGGAAGCCGCTGGCCGTATCGGTGGAGTGAGGCGGCGCCAAAGGCGCACGCCTAGACTGCCGTCGCTCGCGGAGGGCGAGATGTGGGAGGACCTATGAGGCACTGGCGCACGACGCTTGCCGTCATCGCGACCGTCGCGCTCGTCGGGACCGCGTGTGGAGCCGGCCAGCAGACCGGCGGCGGCGCGACATCCGCTCCGGAGGAGAACCCGGTCGCGGGCGGCCGAGTCATCTACGGCGATGCCGCGGACATCCAGCGGCTGAATCCGGCGACCTCGAATGACGCGACATCATCGCGGGTGAGCGCCAAGATCTATGACTCGCTGATCATTCCCGACTACAAGACCGGCGAGATCAAGCCGTGGCTCGGCAGCTGGACGGTCAGCTCCGACGGTCTCACCTACACCTGGACGATCGACGCGAAGGCCAACTGGTCGGACGGGAAGCCGATCATCGGCAACGACTTCCTCACGCGCGTGAAGATGCAGGGCCGTAGCAAGGTCACCCCGAACAAGAGCGTCTTCAACGACGTCGAGGGATATCAGGACTACAGCACCGGGAAAGCGACGAGCATCTCGGGTATCCAGATCGATTCGGCGAACCCGAAAAAGTTCACCGTGAAGTTCACGAAGATCTTCTGCCCGGCTCTCGCGAACGTGTTCGGCTCGGCGCCGATGCCGGAGCACATCTTCGGGAAATACACCGTCGACAACGACCCCTCGAAGGTCGTCGACGAAGCTCCCGAAAACAACGCTCCGCCGGTGGCGAGCGGGCCCTTCAAGTTCAAGGAATGGCGGAAGGGTGACCAGGTCATCCTCACCAAGAACGAGAACTACTGGAAAGGCGCGCCCTACCTCGACGAATGGGTGCAGAAGGTCGTCGCCGACTCGACCGTGCTCGCCGCGCAGCTCAAGACCGGTGAGCTGACCGCAGGCCTCGTCCAGCCGAGCGACGTCGCCGATCTCTCGAAGGCCGACAATCTCAAGCTCTACAAGTGGGCGAACAATGGCTACACCTACATTGGCTGGCGCACGAATAACAGCAATGTCGCGTTCCTCGGCGACAAACGCATCCGCCAGGCGCTCATGTATGGCATCAACACCGAGGAGATCGTGAAGGCGGTCTACTTCGGCGAGGGGACCAAGCAGCTCGCGCACCACCCGCCTGCCGCGTGGGCCTCGGCACCAACTAGCACCCTGAACGCGTACGCCTACGACAAGACGAAGGCCGAGGACCTGATCAAGCAGGCCGGCTACGCCAAGGGATCCGACGGCTACTACGCCAAGGACGGGAAGCCGCTGGCGATCACCATAGTCACGAACCAGGGCAACAAGACGCGTGAGACGTTCCTCCAGGTGGCGGTCGACCAGTACAAGCAGATCGGCGTGAAGATCACCCCGAAGCTCGAGGACTTCACGGCCCTCGTGCCGAAGCTCACCGGAGGCTCGCCCGAGGTCGAGGCCGTGATCATCGGATGGCAGCTCAGTGCTGATCCCGATCCATTCACGATCTGGCACTCGAGCAACGTCGCGAGCCCGACCAAGGCGGGCAACAACTTCGTGGGTTACAACAACCCCGAGGTGGACAAGCTCATCGATCAGGGACGCAACGGCCCGGACTGCTCGCAGGCCGCGCGTCAGAAGGTCTATCAGTCGATGAACAAGATCCTGAACGACGACGTGCCGTACATGTTCGGCGTCTCGGACAACCGCATCCTCGCTGTGGACGCGCGGACGCGCGGCATCAAGGAGGGCTCGTTCAGCCCGAACGGCGACTGGAACATCCACGAGTGGTGGTTCAAGAAGTAACGTCCCACTGAGCGGATGGTCGGGGACGGCGGCGCGCAGCCGCCGTCCCGGGTCGTCAGGAGGTCTCGAGCGGAGTGTGGAAATACGTCATCCGGCGGCTGCTCTACGCGATCCCCACGCTCCTCGGCATCTCCGTCATCGTCTTTCTGATCACGCGTCTCGCCCCCGGTGATCCGATCCGGCTGTATACCTTCGGCGCGCTGAACGTCACCGAAGAGGACATCCAAGGTCTTCGCGCGTACTACGGCTTGGACAAGCCGCTAGCCATCCAATACGTCAACTGGATCTGGCAGGTCCTCCACGGTGACTTCGGCATGTCGCTGATCTACCACCAGCCGGCCCTGGCGCTGCTCTTCGAACGGATGGGTGCGACCCTGCAGCTCACGTTCACCGCCCTGTTCCTCCAGCTTGTGATCGGCATCCCGCTCGGCGTGATGGCCGCGCTCCGCCGCGGCAGCTGGGTCGACAACGTGATCCGCGTGTTCGGCGTGATCGGCCACGCGATACCGCAGTTCTGGCTCGGGCTGATGGCGATCATCCTCGTGTCGGTCACTCTCCGGCTGCTTCCGAGCCAGGGCGTGCTCACAGTCGGCAAGGACGTTTGGGATATTCCCGACAGGCTCAGGCACATCATCATGCCGGCGTTCGTGTTGGCGCTCGCGGGCATCGCCAACTACTCGCGCTATCTGCGAACGGAAACGTTGGACGTCATCTCACAGGACTACGTTCGGACGGCGCACGCCAAGGGCCTGGCCGAGCGGACCGTCATCTACGTCCACGCGCTGCGCAACGCGCTCATCCCCATGGTCACCGCCCTCGGCGGGATCCTCGCGGTCTTGGTCTCCGGCGCCCTCGTGGTGGAGCAGGTCTTCACCTGGCCGGGGGTCGGCCAGTTCACGTACGCGGCCGCCCGCGCGAAGGACTATCCGGTGATCATGGCCGGCGTGATGGTCGCGAGCACGCTGCTCGTGTTGAGCTACCTACTGCGTGACATCGCGTACGCGATCGTCGATCCGCGGATCAAGGTGAAATAACAGCGTGGCCGTCGGGGCGCAGACCGCGACGCGGCCGCTCGAGCTGCCGCAGCCAAGAGGCTCGGCCGGACTGTGGTCGACCGCCTGGTACAGCCTCCGTCGCGACCGCCTGACGATGGCGGCCGGCGCGGTCGTGCTGCTGATCATCCTGCTCTCGGTCGGGGCGCCGCTGCTCGCCGAGTACGTGTTCAGGACGACCTTCGACAAACAGGACCTGCTCCACACATACGGCGCACCTACATTGGACCCGCCCGCCTATCTGCTCGGTAGCGACGAAGTGGGCCGCAGCCAGGTCGTCCGCCTCTTCTACGGCGGTCAGGTCTCGCTCTTCGTCGGCTTTGTCGCGGCCTTCATCCAGCTCACGATCGGCGTGCTCTTGGGACTCATGGCCGGGTACTTCCGCGGCCGCGTCGACGATCTGATTACCTGGTTCATCACCACACTCAATTCCATCCCGACGATCTTCCTGCTCATCATTATTTCGGCCCTGTTTGCGCCCGGACCCATCACCCTCACGATCATCATCGGGACGATCTTCTGGACGGGCATCACCAACTTCGTGCGCGGTCAGACGTTCGCGCTACGCGAGCGCGAGTTCGTGACGGCCGCGCGGACGGTCGGCGCCACGTCCTGGCGCATCATGCTGCGTCACATCCTGCCGAACGTTCTGCCCCTCATCTTCGTCCTCACCGCGATCGATGTCGGGACCATCATCCTCGCCGAGTCCGCCCTGAGCTATCTCGGCCTCGGCATCGTTCCGCCGACGCCGAGCTGGGGGAACATGCTCACCAACGCCGCCTCGTACTTCAACCGCGCGCCATGGCTCGTGGCCTCACCTGGCGCGATGATCTTTCTCACCGTGCTCTGCCTCTACCTCGTCGGCGACGGACTGCGCGACGCCCTCGACCCACGCCTCAAATCTCGCTAACCGAGCTGCTCGCTCGGCGTTGCTTGGCCGCTCGGTGTGATCGCGCGAACGGCTCTCGCCGTACGCGGGTATAGGCGAGTGGGTCCGGCGACCAAGCCGGCGTTTCCCTAAACTCGCCGCGTTCTCGCTCAGGAAAGGAGCAAGAAGAGGGGCATGAGGCAGCAGCGCACGAGCAGAGTGCTGATCGCGGGCATCGCCGCAGTAACGCTCATCGCCACCGCATGCGCCCCGACCGGTGCACCTTCGACAAGCGCCACCGCGGCGCCGTCGGAGCAGCCGGTGGCCGGGGGGCGGGTGGTCGTCGGGGCGACCGGGGACCCCAAGACGATGCAGCCGGTTCTATCGGCGGACACCACCTCGAGCGGAGTCTGGAACTGGTTCTACCTCGGACTCACGCGCGCGAACTACAAGACCGGTGAAACCGAGCCGAACCTGGCCGAGAAGTTCGAGCTCAGCTCGGACGGGCTCACCCTCACGTACACGCTGCGCGACAACCTCGTGTGGAGCAACGGCGATCCATTCACCGGCGACGACTACAAGTACACCGCCGAAGCGGTCATGCGGAGTGAGAAGACCGTCCGGCGCAGCACCTTCGACAACGTCGAGGGCGCGGCCGACTACCGCGCGGGGAAGACGGACGGGATCAGCGGGATCCAGGTCAGCAACGCCGGGAAGACCATCACCATCAAGTTCACCAAGGTCTTCTGCCCGGCGACCGCGGCCATGGGTGGCGCGGGCGCCGGCGGCATGCTCCCGAGCAAGCTGTTCAAGGCGCAGTGGGACAACAAGACCACGGACACGACGAAGAAGATCGACGACGTTCCGTTCAACATGAACCCGCCTGCCTCGATCGGCCCGTTCATCTTCAAGTCGTTCCAGCCGGGCGTCCAGGTGACCTTGACGAAGAACGACAAGTATTTCCGCGGCGCGCCGCTCGTCGACGAGCTCGTGATCAAGAACTATGCGGACGCGACCGCGATCAAGAACGCGCTCATGGTCGGCGAGGTGACCTACGCCGGCGTCAACCCCTCCGACAACGACGAAGTCTCGAAGAACGACGCTCTCAAGTTCTACCGCTACAAGACATCCGCGTACGACTACATCGGGTGGAACGCGAAGGCCGCGAAGGCGCCGTGGCTCGCGAATGTCCAGGTGCGTCAGGCGCTCGCCTACGGCATCGACGCTCCGGCGATCGTGAACAAAGTCGTCTTCGGCTTCGGGTCGCAGGTGTACGCGCACACACCGCCGGTCTCCTGGGCCTACGACGACACCGGCCTGACCAAGTACACGCGCGACGTCAACAAGGCGAAGCAGCTGCTCGAGCAAGCCGGCGCGAAGATGGGCACGGACGGGGTCTATCGCTGGACCGATGGGACTCCGATGAAGATGCGCATCGAGACGAACCAGGGAAACAACATCCGCGAAACGATCCTCCAGTTCGCTCAGGCCCAGTACAAGGACATCGGTGTCCAGATCGACCCGCTCCTCGAGTCGTTCAACGCGCTGTTGGATCGGACCCAGCCGGGCGCCGACTACGAGGGGTTCATCATCGGCTGGTCGCTTGGCGCGGACCCCGATCCCTATTCGATCTGGCACTCGAGCCAGACCACCAAGGACCAATTCAACGACGTCTTTTACTCGAACCCGACCGTGGACAAGGCGCTCCTCGACAATCGCAACGGCCCCGACTGCAGCCAGGCCGCGAGGAAAAAGGCGCTCCACACGGTCGACCAGCAGCTCAACCAGGACGTCCCGTACACGTTCCTGTTCACGCGCGACTCGCTCACCTACGCCGACAAAAAGCTGCAGGCCTTCGACCCGAACACGTACTCGACGCTCTGGAACGTCGAGAAGTGGTGGCTCAAGAAGTAATCGCGAAGTGATCGCGGCGCCCGGGCGACGTACCGCCGCTCGGGCGCCTCGTGGATCGGGGGAGCTTTCTGGGTCGCTTCATCGCCCGTCGCCTCGTTCAGGCGGTCCCGACCCTCTTCGGGGTCCTTCTTCTTACATTCCTTCTTGGTCGGCTTTCGCCGTCGGATCCGTTGCAGCTCATGCTCGCCGGCCAGTACGACGTGACTCCAGAGGACCGCGAGTCGCTTCGGCACTCGCTCGGCCTCGACCAGCCGCTGCCCATCCAGTTCCTGGCCTGGCTCTGGCAGATAGCGCATCTCAACTTCGGGAACTCGTTCTACTTCAATCGTCCGGTGCTGGACATCATCGTCGAACGCATCCCCAACAGCCTGCAGATCTCGATGATCGCGCTCATCATCACGGTGCTCGTCGGCGTGCCGCTCGGCGTCTTCGCGGCCCTTCGCCGCGGCAGGATCGAGGACCACGTCATCCGCGTGGTCAGCGTCGCCGGGCACGCCGTTCCGCAGTTCTGGCTGGGCCTGATCTTCGTGCTGACCCTGTCTGTGCAGCTCCGCGCGTTCCCGGTCGGGAGCATGAACGCGGTCGGGATCGACTGCGGGCTGTGCTGGGACCGGATCTGGCATCTCATCGGACCGGTCGCCGTCATTTCGATCGCCGGCATCGCGAACTTACCGAGAATCCTCCGCACCGAGGTCCTCGAGGTCATCGCGCAGGACTACGTGCGTACCGCGCGGAGCAAGGGACTGAAGGAGCGGATGATCGTCGCGCGACACATCCTGCGGAACGCGCTCATACCGGTCGTGACGTCGTTCGGGACCATCTTGCTGGTCTTCTTCAGCGGGTCGCTCATCATCGAGCGCGTTTTCAACTGGCCGGGACTTGGCCGTCTCACGTTCGAGGCCGCCGTGGGGAAGGACTTCCCCGTCGTTCAGGCCGGCGTCGTGATCTCGAGCGTGCTCCTGATCCTGTCATATCTCGTGCGTGATATCGCGTACGCCTGGGTCGATCCCCGGATCAAGGTGCGCTGATGGCAACGCAGGCGACGACGACCGCCGCGCCCCTCATGCAACCGGCCGACGCACAGCGTTCGGCGGCGGGCCTCTGGTCCGATGCCCTCTGGCGGCTGCGGCGCGACCCGACGACGCTCGCCGCCATCGCGGTCGTCGTGTCGATGGTCGCGATCGCGCTCGCGGCGGATCTCCTCGCCGCCAACTTCTTCCACCGCAGCTTCACCCAGCAGGACATCCTGTCGAACTACGAGAAGCCGAATGGCACCGAGCCGTGGATGTGGCTCGGCACGGACGAGCTCGGACGCAGCCAGGTGGTTCGGCTCCTTTACGGCGCGCGCGTCTCGCTCTTCATCGGGACGTTTGGCGCGCTCACCGCCTTCGTGATCGGCCTCACCATGGGCCTCACCGCCGGCTACTTCGGTGGCTATTGGGACGATCTCGTCGTGTGGCTGGTGACGACCCTCAACAGCATCCCGCTCCTCTATCTGCTGTTGATCATCGGCGTGCTGTTCCGACTGGACCCGCTGCCCTTCGCGCTGCTGCTCGGAGGACTCGGCTGGCTGGGGATCGCGAATTACGCGCGCGGCCAGACGATCGCCCTGCGCGAGCGCGAGTACGTGGTGGCCGCGCGGACCGTCGGCAGCACCGCCGTCCGCCTGATGGTCCGCCACATCGCTCCGAACATCTTGCCGCTGATGATCGTGCTCGCGATGATCGAGGTCGGGCAGCTGATCCTGATCGAGTCGGCGATCTCCTTCATCGGCTTCGGTATCCAGCCTCCGACTCCCTCGTGGGGCAACATGCTGACGAACGCTTCGCAATACCTCGGTAAGGCGCCGTACCTGATCTACCCGCCGGGGATCGCCGTTCTCGTGACCGTCCTGTGCCTCTACCTGGTCGGCGACGGGCTGCGCGACGCGCTCGATCCGCGCCTGCGCGGCGCGGTCGATGGTGGCGTCCGAAAATGACCTCTTGCGCTCTGCCTAAAGGCGTGCTTACATCGTAATGGTCGTAAGGGACGTAATTGGAGGCAGGAATGAGCGCAAATGACGAGCTGAAGGGCTGGTTCGCCGGCCGCCTTCCCAAGGACTGGTTCACCGGCGCGCCCGAGGTACGGGCCGATCGCGACGAGATCTGGATCATCGGCACCCTGGCGGACGTGCAGCTGCCCGGTGACGCCGGTCCGGAGGCCGCGAACGCGGCCCGCTCGGGCCGCATCAAGCAGTACCGCGAGGACACGCGCGAGCTCCGCATGCAGATCTCCGAGGAAGCCGAGAAGCGCTTCGGCCGGAAGGTCTCGTGGGGCGCGCGTTGCGGCGATGCGAAGGAGATGTTCACGCACCTCACCGTT
>VBIL01000200.1 GCA_005879975.1 Chloroflexota bacterium | reverse complement strand
GCGGATCTACGGCTCGGAGGGGGCGCTCATCTGCCGGCTGGTCGAAGAGTTCGGCGAATGTCAGACGCTCCGCGGCGCGAAGCCAGACGCGGTCGAGTTCGTCCCGATGACGATCCCGGACCGATTCTTCCCGCCCGGCTATCAGCCCGGCGAGCCCTGGCCCTCGCTCTTCTACGCGAACCTCGTGCACAACTTCATGCAGGAGATCGTCGACGGAGGCGATGAGAACCAGGGCAATTTCGCGCAGAGCGCGAAGGTGCAGGAGATCATCAACGCGGTGGCGCTGTCGCACCGCGAGCATCGCTGGGTGGGCCTGCCGCTCGATGGGAGCGCGGCGAGATGACGATGACGGCGACGACTCTGCGCCAGAGCCTGCGGTGGCAAGATGTCCCGCTGGCGGTCGGCGCCGCGGCGGGCACGCTGAACTTGCGCATCGGGAGCGTCGGTCAGGGAAAGCCCGTGGTGACCGTCACGGCGGGAGTGCACGGCGATGAGGGTCCATGGAGCGCCCGCGCCATCCACCAGCTTCTCGAGCGGACCGCCATGAGCGACCTGATCGGCACGCTGCGTGTCGTGCCCGTCAGCAATCCGCTCGCGATGGAGGCCGACGCGCGCTGCGCGCCGCTGGACGTGCTCGATCTCAACCGCGTCTTTCCCGGTAATCCGAACGGCTCGCACACCGAGCGCCTCGCCGCGCTGCTCGCGGAGCATGCCGTGGAGGGTGCCAATGTCCTGATCGACCTGCACGGCGGCGGGAGCTGGTGCGTGAACGCGTTCGTCTTCCGCAACGCCGAGGCGCCCGAGATCGCCGACGCGTTCGACGCGCCGTTCGTGGTCGACCAGGCGTCGCGCGCGACGGCGATGCGCGGCATGGGCATCAGCGGTCACGCCAAGAGCCTCGGCGCGAAGACCACCAGCGTGGAGTTCGGTGGGCGCAGCCCCGACGAGACGCTCTGGGCTCGCCACCTCGCGACCGGTCTGCGCCGCGCCCTCGCGGTCTGCGGGGTCCTCACGCTGGACTCGTCGCTTTCCGCTCCGAAACACGCGGCGATCCTGGTGAAGCCCACCCGGGTGCTGCGCCCGTCGCGCGGTGGGCTCCTCATTCCGGCGGTCAACCACACCCGGATCGGCACGCTCGTCGACGAGGGCACGCTGCTGGGGACGCTCGTGGATCCCGTGACGCACGAGTCCATCGAAGAGTTCCGCGCTCCATACGCGCGGACCGCGCTCCTGCTTCTGCGGCCGACGATGTCGCGCCTCGAGGGCGGCGCCATGACGTACGTGGTCTCCGAGCCGGAATGAGATGAGCGGCGAGGCGGTTCTTTCGCCGCCGGCTACATCAGCGGCGCCGTGATCAGCGTCGACGGCGCGAGCAGCGCCGGACCGCTGGTCGTGCTGATCGCTTCGCCTCTCGAGCCCGAGCACATCGAACGGATCCGCGCCGTCGACCCGCGTATCGAGGTCCTGCACGATGCCGATCTGCTTCCGCGCCCACGCTATGTGTCGGACCACACAGGTGCGCCGACGACGCGCACGCCCGAGCAGGAAGAGCGGTTCCTCGACATGCTGCGGCGCGCCGAGGTCATGTTCGACTTTGACCGCGTGCATCTTCGCGATCTCCCCACTGTCGCTCCGCGCCTGCGCTGGCTTCAGGCCACGAGCGCGGGCATCGGCCAGATGGTCCAGCGCGTCGGCCTCGATCGCAGCAGCATCGTCCTCACGACGGCGAGCGGCGTGCATGCCCGCCCGCTGGCCGACTTCTGCCTGATGGCCATGCTCATGTTCGCGAAGGACTACATCCGGATGGAGCGCGAGAAGCGGGCCAAGGGCTGGGAGCGCTACTGCGGCGAGGAGCTGACCGGCAAGACGCTCGCGATCGTCGGCCTCGGCCGGGTGGGGCAGGAAGTCGCTCGGCACGGCAAGCGGATGGACATGCGGGTCATCGGCACGCGTCGCTCCAGCATGCCCGTGCCGGATGTGGACAAGCTGTTTCACCCGGCCGAGCTCCACTCAATGCTGCCCGATGCGGACTTCCTCGTGCTCGCGGCACCGCACACGCCGGAGACGGAAGGGGTCGTGGGTGAGGCCGAGCTGGCTCTGATGAAGCCGACCGCGGTGTTGATCAACATCGGTCGCGGCGCGCTCGTCGACGAAGACGCGCTCATCCGCGCACTACACGAAGAGCGTCTGGCCGGCGCGGCGCTCGACGTGTTCCGCGCGGAGCCGCCGCCTCCCGACTCGCCGCTCTGGGAAATGCCGAACGT
>VBIL01000161.1 GCA_005879975.1 Chloroflexota bacterium | reverse complement strand
CCGAGCACATTCGCGACGTCGTGCGCCGGGTCGCGACCGCCGGATTCGTCGCGGTCAACATCGACCTCGCGGCGCGGGCCGGAGGGGCGGACAAGCTCACCGATAGCGCGGCCTACAACGCCGAGCTCGGCAAGCGCTCCATCGCGGACAAGCTCTCCGACCACAACGCGACGATGACCTATCTCCGCGGGCAGACCACGGGCGCGCTCGGCGTGGTCGGATTCTGCTTCGGCGGGGGCGAGGTATGGAACCTGGTCGCGGCGGCGGCCGACCTCAAAGCGGCCGTGCCGTTCTACGGTCCGCAGCCCGCGAACTTCGCGGACATCGCCAAGACGAAGAGCGCGGTCTCGGCGGTCTACGCCGAGCTCGACACGCGGATCACCGGCACCGCACCGCAGATGGAGGAGCAGCTCAAGAAGGCGGGGGTT
The DNA here is from genome assembly GCA_005879975.1 of Chloroflexota bacterium. GTDB lineage: Bacteria > Chloroflexota > Limnocylindria > P2-11E > P2-11E > 3-1-20CM-2-70-9. Next base: position 39,383 of record VBIL01000161.1, on the reverse strand, counting down.
CCGTACCAGATCACCGTCTATCCCGGCGTGAACCACGCCTTCCATAACGACACCAACGGCGATCGCTACAACGCGACGCAGGCGCAGAAGGCCTGGGTCGCCACGATCGAGTGGTTCCGCAAATACCTGGCCTAACGGCTGGCTGACCGCGGCGCGGGCGCGTCGCTCGTCCGGCGGTGCGGATCGAGACGGTTTGACCGTCTTGGGTGATCCGCCACCCTTAGGCTCGCCACGTGATCCGCCGCGCCGTAGTGCTCGCGAGCCTGCTGTCGGCGTGCGTCGCTCCGGCAACGACGCCGCCCTCGCGGGTACCGACAGAAACCCCGACGGTCGGGGTCCAGACCGGAGCAGCCACGGCGTCGCCGGCCGCAAGCCCGCTGACGACGCCCGTATACCAGAACGCGGCGGAGGGATACCGTCTAGAGCTTCCACGTCCGTGGCGGCGCTCTTGTAATTCGACCGAAAGCCAGCTCTATCCCGCGAGCACCATCGTCAGCCAGCAGATCTTCGTGGCGGCGTCCGAGCGCGACGAGCGTTGGGGATCTGGCTACCCGTTCGACGGAGTCATCGTTCTGGTCGTCCCCAACCCGGAGAAGCTTCCGGTCGAGCAGTGGGCGGCACAAGGCGGGCTGGGATTTGCCCAGACACCAGAAGCGCCGGTCACCAGAGCGACCCTGGACGGCCGACCGGCCGTCGCCGCCGCCTACGAGGGGATCCGGGGTGAACAAAGACAAGACATCGCCGTGACTTCCGGTGATCGCGCGTACGTGGTGACCTATTACCTGACCTCCACCGATCAGACGAACGTGCCCGCAATGAAGGCGATCGTCGGCTCGTTCCACCTGCTTACCGAGTCAGAGCGCGCGTCTACGCCCACGGCTGCGCCGCTGACCCCCCGGTCGCCTGAGTCCGTCGCCGACGCGCTCGCGGCGGGTTTCGCGAAGAAGGACGTGACGGCGTTGGCCGAGCAACTCGGCAGCTGCGTCTTGCAAGGCTCCTACGGCTCTGACGCAAGCATCGCGCCGGCCGTCGCTTACGCCGAGGAACTGCGGCGCGATCTGGCCGCTGGCCTCGCGGTGAGCGTCAGCCCGAGGCCGCTGCTCGAGTACGGGGGCGACAGCCGATATGTCCGCTCGAGCTGGACGCGGCCCGGAAAGACGGCCGAAGAAGTGGACCTTTTGCTTCGCGCGAACGGCGACCGTTGGTATTGGGCTGGTGCGGTTATCCGCTGAGGCGGGCGCTAGGCACGCTACTTCTTCTCGAGCAACGCTCTGATCGCCTCGCGACCTTCGGTCGTCGCGTCGCTCGTCTCAGGAATGATGATCTCGGGTTTCTTCGGCTCCTCCTCGACGTCCCCGCCGGCCTTCTTGATCGCCTCGCGTTCGGCGTCCGGAGAGTCGAGCCCGACGAGCTTGTCCACGGTCTTGCGGTTGCGTATCGAACGCGCCAGTGACGCGAGGACCGCCGGAGAGCGGAGCGCCTGCGGATCGACCTGCGCGAGCGGCGTCGCCGCGGCGGACGCGGCCAGCTCCTCACCACTGACGGTCACGCTTTCCTTGCGCGCGATCGCGTCGAGCACGAGGAGCGACTTGGCGCGCCGTTCCGCGATCGGCCGCCACTCCTTGCGGATCTCTTCTTCGGTCTTGCGAGCCTGCAGGAGGAATTTCTCGAACGTGATCCCCTCCTCCTTCACGCGGGCCTTGAGATCAGCGACCAGGTGATCGACCTCGTCTTCGACGAGGACCTCGGGGATCTCGACCTGCGAAGTGGCGAGCGCGTGTTCCACCGCGCGCTCCGCAGCCTCGTCGCGCGCTTCGTGGAAGGCGGCGTGTGCGAGCTCGTTGCGCACCGCCTTGCGCAGGCCGGCGAGATCGGCGACGCCCACCGTCTTGGCGAACTCGTCGTCGAGCGGCGGAAGGACCTTTTCCGCGACCTGCGAGGGTCGGATGCTGAAGGTCCCGGTCTTCCCGGTGAGCTCACCCTCGCTCGCGTCGTCGGGGAAGGTGAGGTCGACCTTCTTCTCCTCGCCGGCCTTCATGCCGACGAGTGCCTCGCCGAGGCCACTGATGCCGAGATCCTTGCCCGCCTCGATGTGCGCGTTCCGAGCGAAGGGCGGCAGAGCCTTCCCGGGTAGGGACGCGTCAATGTCGACGGTCAGAATGTCGCCGCTCTCTGCGGGCCGATCGACCGGCCGCAGCTGCGCATGACTCTCCCGCATCGCCGCGATCGTCCGCTCGATGTTCTCCTCCCCAGGAGGCGCTGGGTCGACCTTCGCGCCGTGCGCGAGGTAGTCCCCGAGCCCAACTTCGGGGCGGACGACGACAGTCGCGGTGTAGCGAAGCGGCTTGCCTTCCTCGAGCTGAGTGACCTTCGCGTCGGGCCGGTCGATCGGCTCGATCCCCTCCGCGTCAACGATCTCGCGGTACGTCTGATCCATCAGGTCATCGGCCGCGTCTTCCCAAAGATGCACTTTGCCGTACGTGCGCTCGTACATCGCGCGCGGCGCCTTGCCCGGCCGGAAGCCAGGGATCTTGGCGTGCTGGACGTGTTTCGCGAACGCGGCATCCGCGGCGCGCGCGAGGCGCTCCGCTTCGACTTCGACGTCGAGCGTCACCCGCGAACCCGCCTCACGACGGAGGGTGTGCTTGACGGACGACGGAGCAGCCTTCGGGGATTCCGGCATGGAGATGCTCTGAGTTTAATGGGGTACGCTCGACCGTCGCAGATGTTCTTCTACGAGATCCATGAAGGCGATGAGGAGCTCGGCACCGCGGTGCTTCTCGCGCACGAGCGCCGTTTCGAACCGCTCGAATTCTTCGCGCTTGTGAAGAAGGCGCGCACGCTGCTCGTTGACTCGTTCGAGGAGGACTCGCTCTCCGAGGCCATCGCGAACGAGCTCGCGCGCACTCAGGGCTTTCTCCACGTGACCGACGAGCTCCTGGTCGCATCGGTGAATGTGGACGAGAAGGAAGAAGGCACCTTCCTGGTGTCCGAGGAGAGCGGCGACCGCACCGTCTTTCTCTCGCGCGACGATGACATCCAAAAGAACTAGCTGATGGAGCGCGTCGGCTTCGTGGGCCTCGGGATCATGGGCACCCCGATGGCGCGCAACGCGCTGAAGGCGGGCTTCGCCGTCACGGTCACGAATCGGACGATCGATCGCGCGAAGCCGCTTGCGGATGCCGGTGCGACGGCCGTTCGCACCCCCCGCGAAGTCGCCGAACGCAGCGACATCGTGGTGACGATGGTCACAAACACGCCCGACGTCGAGGCCGTCATGTTCGGCGCCGACGGCATCGCGAGCGGTGCACACGAAGGATTGCTGGCGATCGATATGAGCACCATCAGTCCTGCAGCGACGCGCGACCTCGCGAAGCGCGCGGCCGCGAACCGGCCGCCCTTCCGCACACTCGACGCGCCGGTATCGGGCGGCGAGGTCGGTGCGATCGAAGCCAGGCTCGCGATCATGGTCGGCGGGGACGAGGCCGACGTGAAGCGCGCCATGCCGCTCTTCCAGGCTCTTGGCAAGACGATCATCCACATCGGCGATCACGGCGCGGGCCAGGCCTGCAAGCTCGCGAACCAGATCGCCGTCGCCATCAACAACCTCGGCGTCTCCGAGGCCCTTGTCTTCGCGAAAGCCCAGGGCATCGATCTCGAGCGCACGCGCCAGGTCATCGCGGGCGGTGCCGGCTCGTCGTGGGCGATGCAGAACTACGCGCCGAAGATGCTCGCCGGTGATTTCCGTCCGGGCTTCATGGTCGATCTTCAGCAGAAGGATCTGCGCCTCGTGCTCGACAACGCGTTCGTCGACCACGTTTCTCTGCCCGGGACCGCCCTCGTGCACGCCCTGTACAACGCGCTGCAGCACGACGGCGGCGGACGCGAGGGAAACCACGCGCTGCTCAAAGTGATCGAGCGCCTCTCCGGAGTAGAGGCCCGCCAGCGTTGACGCATTGACCTGTTGACCGGCTGTTGACCTAGCGGGCGTGCAAGCGACCGAGGGTCCGAGGGTCCGAGTACGCCTCTCCTATTGCGGGCAAAGCCGCCCCAGCCGACGCTCATTACGTGTCGGGACGCGTTCTCGTCGTCGAGGACGACGAAGCGAACCGCGGTGCGGTGCGGGCACTCCTCGAGGACGCAGGCTACGAGTGCTGCGAGGCGATCGACGGTGAGGCCGCGCTCGTTTCCGTGCGCACGGCTCACCCTGATCTCGTGCTTCTCGACCTGGAGCTTCCGGGAATGTCCGGAGCGGAGGTTCACCGCGCGCTCCGCCGCGATCCGCGCACGCGGTTCCTCCCGACGGTCTTCCTATCCGCCCACTCCGGCAGAGATGAACGGCTCGCCGAGCTCGAGGCCGGCGCCGACGACTACATCACCAAGCCGTACGACGCTGACGAGCTCCTTGCGCGCGTGGGAGCCGCGGTGCGCAGGTCGAGCGGCCTCCGGGCGGTCAACCCGCTTTCCGGGCTCCCGGGCAATACCACGATCACCGAGGAGATCGAGTCGCGTCTCGCGCGACGCGAGCGGTTCGCGCTCCTTTACGTCGATATCGACCGCTTCAAGGAGTTCAACGACCACTACGGCTTCGCCCGCGGCGACCTCATGATCTCGAGCGTCGCACAGCTCCTCGCCGAGGTCAGCTGGGGCATGGAGGGCGAGCGGTTCCTCGGCCACATCGGCGGCGATGACTTCGTCGTGCTCGCTCCTTCAAAGGAGGCGGAGACGCTCGCGGCGTGCATCACGCGGCGGTTCGACGAGACCGCGCCCTCGCTCTACGACGAGGAGGATCGGCGACGCGGATCGCTCGAGGCCCGCGACCGGAGGGGCGTCCTGCGGCGCATCCCGCTTGCGTCTATCTCGATCGGCATCGTGAACGTCTCCCCGGGCCGCTTCGACGGTGCGATCGCCGCGGCACGCGCGGCGGCCGAGGTGAAAGAGGTCGCGAAGCGCCAGCCCGGATCGAGCTGGGCCGTCGACCGCCGCAAGAGTTAACGCCGCCGCTACGCTAGACGCGGGCGAGTGGCGAAACGGAATACGCGCAAGATTTAGGGTCTTGTGCTCGAAAGAGCGTGAGGGTTCGAGTCCCTCCTCGCCCACGGACTAGTTTCGTTTCGCAAGCGTCTTCGCGATCGACCGCACCGTGAGAAGCGCGACGATCGCCACCAGCTGGCCCACCAGGATCACGCGGTTGAGATCGAGCGCCGGACGCCACTCCGCCTCGCCGTCCTTAATGACCCACGCTCCGGCGGGACGCGCCGACATGCCAAACCCGCCACCGCCGTTGCCCTCGGTGTCGCCGCCACCGCCGCCGCCACCCATTACGTTCGCCGCGGGGATGATCGTCAGTCCGTCCTGCTGATAGGGCTCGCCGTACACGCGGCGGACGGTGATCGCGTCTTTCGTCTGGTTGAGAACTTCGAGCGCGTTCATGGGCACACCTCCCCGGACGAAGTATCGGACCTGCCCGGACTCCGAGCCCTCTCTAGATCGTGAGCTCCATGCCCTCGCGCGCGACCACCACCTCGATCCCTTTCGCCCGCTCGTCCGTCTGCTTCTGCGCCTCGACGGCGATACGGTCGAGCGCGTCGTCGGTGCGGTCCGGATCGTGGTGATACAGGACCAGGCGCTTCACGTTCGCCTTTACGGCGACGTCGATCGCGCTCGAGATCGTCGAGTGGCCCCAAGTCGGCTTGAAGTCGTTCTCGGTGAACTGTGCGTCATGGATGAGCGTGTCGGCCCCCATGGATAGCGCGACGACCGGGTTCGGCCGTCCCGAGAACGGGTCCTCCGTGTCGGTCGCGTAGACCAGCGAGCGGCCATCGGCCTCGAGACGGAACGCGAGCGCCGGCGCGGGATGAAAGAGGCTCGCCGCCTTCACGAGGAAGTGACCGATGTGCTCCTCGCTTCCGTCGTGGAGCTCACCGACCTCGAGCCGCGCGGGCAGGTCGTCCAGGTCCACCGGGAAGAACGGATCGTCCATGCCGAGACCGAGGAGCTCGCGCAGCGCGCGCGACTGTTTCGGCCCGCGAATGCGCAGCGACGTCTTCGGGTCGAACGCCGGGCGGAAGAACGGGATGCCCTGGATGTGATCCCAATGCAGGTGTGACAGCAGCAGATCCACGGAGAACGGCCGCGGGCCGCCTCCGTTCATGAGCGCGAGGCCGAGCTCGCGCAGGCCCGTGCCGGCGTCGAGGATCAGGAGCGAGCCGGAGCTGTCACGCACTTCGACGCATGCCGTGTTGCCGCCGTAACGGACCGTCGACGGCCCGGGCGTCGGGATCGAGCCGCGCGTCCCCCAAAAACGGACTTTCAAACCTTCGGCTCCTCATCGCGCTGAGACAGCCCGGGACCCTCCGGCACGCGACCTACGCCCAGGGCGCCGGGCTTGGGCCAGGTGTGCTTCAGCGATTCGAGCGTCCACTCGAGATCGTGGATGTTCTTGCGCAGCGCCCCGATCACTGCTGGATCGAGGTGGTCGCCCGCCATCGTCTCCATGATCTCGAGGGTCTTCTCGAGCGTGTATGCCGGCTTGTAGTAGCGCGGCGCGGTCAGCGCATCGAAGACGTCGGCGACCGCGACGATGCGCGCCCCCAGCACGATGCGCTCGGCGGGTAGCCCGCGGGGATAACCCTTCCCGTCCATTCGCTCGTGATGTTGCGCAGCCATGATCGGTACCTCGCGCATGTCGTGCGGAAACTCGAGGTGCGCGAGGAACTCCCCGGTCTTTTCGGCATGCGCCTTCATGTAGGCGAACTCGGCCTCGTCGAGCTTGCCTGGCTTCGTCAGGAATTCGTCGCGCACGGCGATCTTGCCGTAGTCGTGGAGGAGCGCCGCAGCGCGAAGCTTCTCCAGCTCGATGCCCGCCAGACCCATCGCGCGTCCGATCACTTCCGCGTAGCGCGTCACGCGCTGGCTGTGGCCGGCGGTCTGCTGGTCCCGGGCGTCGATCGTGACGGCCAGCGTCTCGATCAACGTTTCCCAAAGACGCTTCTGGCCGGCGAGCAGCTGCGCGTTCTCGACGGCGACGGCGGCCGAGGCTCCGAGCGAGCTCAGCGTCTCTTCGTCGTCGGTGGTGAAGTGCTCGCCACCCTTCTTGTTGACCACCTGGAACACACCGATGACGCGACCGTTCTGACCGGTCATCGGGAACGTGAGCAGGCTCCTCGTGCGATAGCCGCTGCGCTTGTCGGGCTCGGGATTGAACCGCGGATCGGCGTAGGCGTCCGGGATATTGATCGTCTCCCCCGTCGCTGCGACGGTCCCGGCGATGCCGACACCCATGGCGAGGCGGATCTCGCCGACGCCCGTGCCGAGCGCAACACGAGACCAGAGCTCGTTCTTGTCGCGATCGACGATGAAGATCGTCGCGCGGTCCGCATCGAGGAGCGTGGTCGTCGCCTGCGCCATGTCACGTAGCAGCGCATCGAGATCGGTGATCGACATGAGCCGGCGGGTCACGTCCAGGATGAGGTCGAGCTTCGACCCCGTCGTCACCTTGCGATCGGCTTTCCGGCGAGCCTGCGCGCGCCGCTCGCGGTTGCGTCGCTCGTCCGGCATCAGCCCTCGATGGGGATGTGTTCGAGGACCGGGCCGACCGTCTCGGCGATCTGCTCGAGCAGCATCTGGTCACGCCGTTCGAACGCGCCGTTGCGCTTGTTCAGCGCCTGGATGACGCCGACGACCGTTCCGCCATCACTTCCCCAGACCGGAACGACGAGCATGTTCAGCGTTCGGAATCCCGTCCGCAGGTCCACGTTTCGGTCGAACCGCGCATCCGCGTATGCGTCCGGGACGTTGATCGTCTCGCCGGTCATCGCGGCCTGGCCGGCGAGGCCCTGTCCCATCGGTAAGCGGATCTCCGTGGCGGTGCGCTGCGCGACCCGCGCCCAGAGCTCCTTCTTCTTGTGGTTGACGATGTACACGGTGCAGCGCTCGGCATCGACCGCCTGCGAGCAGAGGTCGACGAGCCCGCGCAGATAGGCCTCGCGGTCCTTCTGCACCGCGAGGTGTCCCAGCTTGACGAGGACGAGGGCGACCTTGTCGTCGAGCACGGTCTTAGTGATACCCCGCGACGGCGGCGCGTCGTATCGCCACATCGGGCGCTGGCGCAGGCCTGGGCGACCGGATCGCTCCGAGACGGTTGATCTGCCAGCAGGGCACGGGCTCTGCGCGTCCTTTGACCAGGATCGCACCGAGATCGACGGTCTCGACATCCTCGCCGAGCTCGCCGAGCGTCTCGCCCGAGCAGGCGACCTGATCGCGGCGGGCGATGTCACGCGAGGTGAGTCGCGACGCGATGTTCGCGGCGTCGCCGATCACGGTGTACTCCATGCGACCCTTGGCGCCGAGAAAGCCGGCGACGACGCGCCCGGTGTTGATGCCGAAGCCGAACGACACATCGGGGCCGCCCCGCTCGCGCTCAGACACGATCCAGCGTTGCATCTCGAGGGCGCACTCGACCGCCTTCCGAGCTTGGTCCTTGACCTCGAGCGGCGCACCCCAGAGCACCATGATGTTGTCTCCGTTGTACTTGTTCACCGTTCCCTCGTAGCGGTTCACGATGTCCACCATACCGTCGAAGTAGCGATTCAGATGGTGGAGGAGGTCCGACGGCCCCATCCCCTCGGACAGAGTCGTGAAGCCACGGATGTCGCCAAAGAGCACAGTCACCCGCTTCTCCTCGCCACCCAGCGCCAGCTTTCCAGCCTCCTCCCGGTCCATGATCGTGCGGGCGATCGACGGTGTGACGAAGCGGCCGAAGGTGACCCGCGTGCGGGCCACTGCGAACTGTTCTTCGAGCAGCAGGTAGCCGAGCAGGATGACCCACCAGAACACCGCCGGGATGACGTAGGCGATCGATGGGACCTCCACCGGACCGCTCCCGACCAGGCCCTGCGTCTGGAGGCCGAAGAGCACGTACGCGCCGAGGATGTACGCGACGAGCAGCCCGAGCGCCCCAACGAAGCCGAAGAGTCGCCAGCGAAGCACGAGCAACAGACCGGCGAGCGTGACGATGAGGAGCTGCGCCAGCGTCGTGATGTCGCTCTGCTTCAAGACCGGGTAGCGGTTGGTAAAGATCGTCTGTGCCGCGTTCGCCCAGATCTCGACGCCGTACATCTTGTGTCCGCTGGAGTTCGGAACGGGGTAGTCGTCAGGCTCGGCGGAGAGTGAATGTGCACCGACGAGGACGAGGCGCCCGGCGATGAGCTCCTTGGGCACCGCGCCGCTCACGACGTCCTTCAGCGAGACGACACAGAATTCCAGCGGGTTCTTGCAGGGGGTGCGGGGACGACCAAACGATCTCCCTCGCGACGCGCCTGCGAGAGTTCCGCGCGCAGCTTCTTCGCAGCGCTCACCAGTGGGAGCGAGTAGTAGGTCTGGCCATCGGGTCCCTGGATGACGAGCTGCGCGTCGCGCACGCGCCCATCCGGGTCCGCGAAGATGTTCACCGCTCCGACACCCGCGGCCGCCTCGCGGAGGATCGGCACCGGCAGACGCAAGGCGGGAAAGCGCTCGATGTGGTCTCCCAGGTTCGCATCGCCAGCGCCCTGCATGGCGAGCAGAACATTCCCCGACTCACGGATCGCGGCCGCGAAGGAGCGATCCTCCTCGGGGTTGCTGGTCGGGTCGTAGAAAGCGACGTCGAACGCGACGACGCTCGGCCCGAGCGGCTTCAGCTTGTTCAAGAGCTCCGTGTAGGCACGATGCGGGAGCGGGTACGTCCCGTAGTAGCTGATGCTCGGATCGTCGATCGCCACGATGGTGATCTGGTTGCGCACCTGGGCGGGTGAAACATCGATCGCCTTGTCGTAGAACGCCGACTGGAGCGATGTATCAAGAACGGTCAGCGAAAGCAGCCCGGCGCCGACGAGCACCGCCAGGAGCGTCAAGATCGCTACAACGGCACGCAGGCGCGTGTGGCGCTTCGTCAGCAAGCTACCGCGCCTCCTTCTGCCGCACACGGGCAGGGTCGGCGTCAGATTATGCGGTCGCTCGCTCGGCTGAGCACCCCTTTTAGCACTGAAATGGCGCGCGCATAGTCGGAAAGGACCAGGCGCTCCATCGGGGTGTGGTCGTATCTGCTGTCGCCCGGTCCGTACGCGACCATCGGACACCCCCAAACGGGGGAGAGGATGTTCATGTCACTCGTTCCGCTCTTTTCCTTGAAGGTGGTCTGAGCGCCCGCGTCGGCGATCGCGCGCGCGAAGGCGCGCGCCAGCGGGCTCGCGCGCGACGTGCGGACCGGCGGCTCGAACGAGAGTCGCTCAGTCGATACGCGCGTGTCGCTCTCCAGGCGCGCGAGCGCCATCGCGTGACGCTCAAGCTCGGCCCCATCGACGCTCGGCGGAATGCGATAACCCACCTGCAGCTCGGCGTTCTCTTGGAGGCCGTCGCTCGCGCCGCCGCTGATCCCCAGCAGACGGCAGTCGAGGCGCGCGAATCCGCGGGCGTCGGTCGTGCGCGCGGTCGCCGCGGCCTTCAGTCGATCCCAGATCGCGAGAGCCTCTTCGGAGATGGTCGGTCCGGGTGCCGCCCCGTGACGGCGATCGCGTGAGAGGCTGACGCAGAGCTGAAGGCTTCCCTTGTACCCGACAGTGACCCCGTCCCAGCCGGATGGCTCGCCGATGACGCACCAGTCGGGTGCGGCTCCCGTCGCGCGATGCCGGGCACCCGCGCTCGTCGGCGACTCCTCTTCGACCGCGCCCACAACGGTTACCCGCACACCCGCCACGCGGTGAGTCGCCGCGGATACGAACGCCGCAAGGGGACCCTTCGCGTCGACGGCGCCGCGTCCGACGAGCTCGTCCCCCTCGATGCGCACCGGTATCTCCCCGGGCACCGTGTCGATATGTCCAAGAAGCACGACGTGCGTCGGCCCGTCTCCGATCTCGCCCAGCGCGTTGCCGGCATCGTCGACGCTCGCACGGAAGCCGCGGTCGGCCATCTGACCAACGAGCCACTCGACGGCCTCCCCCTCGCGACGTGAGATGCTCGGGATCTCCACCAGACCGCGAAGGAGCGCGAGATCCTCTGCGCTCGGCCTCACGCGAACGCTTTCGCCGAAGCGGCGAGGACGCGGTCGACCTCCTGGGCGGTGATGACAAGGGGCGGCAGGTAGCGCACGACCGTAGGCCCAGCGCCGAGGGCGAGCACGCCATCGTCCTGCAGCGCCCGCAGAGCGACGGCCGCGTTCTCTTTGAGCTCCACTCCGACCAAGAGCCCGAGACCGCGCACTTCGCGGATCCGCTCGCTCTGGATCGCGCGTAATCCGTCCCGCAGCTGTTGCCCGCGATCCCGCGCGTTTCGCGCGAGGTCGCAGCGCACGATCTCGCCGATTGCCGCGACCGCGGCCGCACACGCAAGCGGATTGCCGCCGAAAGTCGCGGAATGCGATCGCTTCGGAAGGTCGCCCACCTTCCTTGAGAACGCGATCGCTCCCATCGGGAGGCCGCCCGCGATCGACTTCGCCAGACAAAGGATGTCCGGGACGACCGCATACTGCTCCGACGCGAACATCGTCCCTGTCCGGCCAAAGCCCGTCTGCACCTCGTCGAAGACGAGGAGGGCGCCGCGCTCCGCGCACAAGTAGGCGGCCCGAGCCACGAACTCGGCCTTCGCCGGCCGGACGCCACCCTCGCCCTGAACGAGCTCGACGATGAACGCGGCGGTCTCGTGCGTGATCGCGGCGTCCAGCGCCTCCGGCTTGTTGAACGGGACGTGTGAGAAGCCGGGGACAAGTGGGCCGAACAGATCGCGATACTCGGGTCCCCACGTCGCCGAGAGCGCGCCCATGGTCTTGCCGTGGAAGCCCCGCATCGTCGCGACGACGCCGCTGCGTTTGGTCGCGGCACGCGCGAACTTGAGCGCGCCCTCGACCGCCTCGGTCCCGCTGTTGCAGAGGAAGACGCGGTCGAGCCGAGACGGCAGGATGCGCGCGAGCACGTCGTAGAGCTCCGCGCGACGGTCGTTGTAGAAAAGCTCGGTGCACGAGGCGAGGGTCCGAGCCTGCTCCGCGATCGCGCGAGCCACGGTCTCGTTGCCGTGACCGAGATTCGCCGACCCCTGGCCGCCGACGCAATCGATGTACGCGCGTCCTTCGCTGTCGTAGACGGTCGCGCCCTCGCCGCGGACGAGGACGACGCCCCGCTTCATGTAGAGGCCGGATGTGTGAGCGTCCTCAGCGGCGACGATCTCGGCGGTCGAGCGCAGAGTCGTCGCGGTCACGAGCGGATCACGGTGCGCATGCCCAGATCCGCGGACGCCGAGCGGATGACGACCTCGTCGACGCCACCCTCGAGCGCCTCGCGTGCGGCGAGGATCTTCACCTTCATCCGGCCTTCGGCGAGCGACTCCGCCTCGGCGAGGGTCGTCTCGGGAACGAGCGTCCGCGGGTCGGCGATGTCGCGCAGCAGACCCGGCACGCTCGTCAGGATGATGAGGGCGTCGGCGTCGATCGCGACGGCTATCGCAGCGGCGACACGATCGCCATCGACGTTCAACGCCTCGTTCTCGGTCGAGAGCGCGAGGGGCGCCACAACCGGCACGCGGCCAGGGCCGATGAACTGCGTCAAGAGCGGAAGGTTCACCGCCTCGACCTTGCCGGTGTAGTCGTCCCGCAGCAGCACGGTCTTCGAGCCGAGCACGGAACGCACATCCTTCTTCCGCGCGACGAGGAGCCGCCCGGAGAGACCGGATAGCCCGACGGCATCGATCCCCCGCTGCTGGAGCTTCTCCACGTAAAGGAAGTTCTCGACACCGAGCGCCGCCATCGCGAAGATCTCAAGCGTCCGTCGATCGGTCCGCCGGCTCTCGTGACCCGACGGTGAGATGACCTTCTCTTGCGGATGGTCGAGCGCCTCGGCGAGGCGATCGGTCTCGCCGGACGCACCGTGCACGAGGACGATCTCATCCGAACGCGCGACGTCCGCGACGAGGTCCGCGACCGCGTCGCGGTCGATCCCCTTGCTTCCACCGGCTTTGATGACGGCCCGGAGCGGCACTTCGCGTTCAGCCTAGAGAACGGCCATGTCTCGTGTCGCGATCCGCTATCCCCCGTAGATGAGGCAAAACTCGTTCCCTTCGGGATCCGCCATCGTTCGCCACGAGTAGCCGTACTCCATGAAGTCGGCCTCGGGTCTTCGTCGCCGTCCGCCCAGTGACTCGATCCGGGAGGTGGCGGCGTTCACGTCATCGACGACCAGATCAAGATGCACGCGGTTCTTGACGGCCTTCGGCTCGGGCACGCGCTGAAAGGACACGTGCGGCGCATCCGGAGACTGGCGTGCCAGGTTCACGAACTGTGGCGGCGACCCCAGTCGGCTGTCGATCTCCACGCCGAGCACTTCTGACCAGAACGCCGCGAGACGCTCAGGATCGGGGCAGTCGATCTGGATCCAGCCGATGCGTCCGACGGCTTTCACGGATGGAGCCCGACGAATTCGAGCCCGGCGGTTTCCGGGAAGCCGAGCGCGACATTCATGGCCTGCACGCCGTTCCCGGCCGCGCCCTTCACGAGGTTGTCGATCGCGCACAGTGCCACGACCCGGTTGGCCCGGAGGTCCACCGCGAACCCCACGTCGGCGAAGTTCGTGCCGGCGAGAAGCTTCGGCTCGGGATAGCGATAGATCCCGGCGCGGTCCTTCACGATCCGCACGAAAGGCTCAGATCCGTACGACTCCCGATAGATCTTCCAGACCGCCTTCTCGTCGAGCGCGCTGCGGATGTACACATGGGCCGTCGCGAGGACTCCCCGCACGAGCTCGACCGAGGTCACAGACAGGTCCACGCGCACCGCATCTCCGGCGAGCCGCAGCTCCTGTTCGATCTCCGCGGTATGCCGGTGGCCTACGGGCCGGAAGGAGCGCACCACGCCCGATCGCTCGGGATGGTGGCTGTCCTCGCTCGGCTCTCGCCCACCCTCGCTGGACCCGACCTTGCACTCGATGACAACGGGCCGCGCGCGGTCGACGACATCCGCCTGGAAGAGCGGGAGTAGCGCAAGGATCGAGGCCGTCGCATTGCAGCCGGCGCCTGTGATCCGTTTCGCGGCCTTGAGCTTGTGGCGGTGAAGCTCCGGGATGCCGTACACGAATCGGTCAAGCCGGTCGGGCTGCGGGTGGGGCGAGCCGTACCAGCGGTCGTAGTCCCCGGGATCGCGAAGGCGGTGGTCGCTCGAGAGATCGATCAACACCGCCGCACGATCGTCGAATTCGTGGGCACGGTGCGCTCCGTTCGGGAGCGCCAGGAAGAGCACGTCGCACTTTCCGACGTCCTCGTAGTGGACGAACGAGAGACTCGTGCGCTTGCGGAGGTTCGGATGCGCAGTGCTGACCGGCTTGCCGGCCAGGGACTCGCTTCCGGCGACGACCTCCCGTACCTCCGGATGCCCGAGCAGTAACCGCAGCAGCTCGCCGCCGGCGTAGCCCGCGGCGCCGATCACGCCGGCTTTCACCTGGCCGCCCTGGCCACCTCAAGCACGTAGTCGATGACCTTCGCGGGGATGTTCACGCCGGTCGTGTCGATCGAGTTGCGGAACTCCATCGTGTAGTTCACCTCGTTGACGAGCATTCCTTCCGGTCCTTCGAGGACGTCGACTGCGACGACCCCTCCGCCGACCGCGCGGGCGGCCCGTACGCACAGCTCCGCCAACTGCGGTGTGACGGGGCAGTTCTCGGCGCGGCCGCCGCGTGCGGTGTTCGTGATCCAGTGGTCGGAGTACCGGTAGATCGCGCAGATCGTCTCGTCGCCAACGACGAACGCCCGGATGTCGCGGCCGGGCTTGGGCACGTATTCCTGGATGTAATAGATGGAGTGCAGGTAGGTGCCGAGGACGTCCTTGTGCTCGACGATGGCCTCGGCCGCCTCGCGATCGTTGACCTTCGAGATGAGCCGGCCCCAGGAGCCGATGAGTGGCTTCAAGACGACCGGATAGCCGAGCTCCTCTATCGCCGTGAGCGCGGACTCGGGCGTGAACGCCACCCGCGTGCGCGGGCTCGGGACCGAATCGCGGATGAGGCGCATGGTCGTGAGCAGCTTGTTTCCGCAAATCTCGGCGACCTCATACCGGTTCACAGTCGGCACGCCCCAGGTGTCCAGGACGGAGAGTGCGTAGAGCGCGGTGCCGTGCTGGATGCAGCGCTCGAGGATCACGTCGACGCCAAGGTCTGGCTTGCGCTCCAGCGCAAGGACCAGCTCGCGGTCGTCGATGATCTTCGTTTCGACGCGTCGCGACTCGAGCTCGGCGAGGAGGAGCTTCTCCTCCACGCGAACGCGAGACAAAAGAACGCCGACCCGGGGGCCGGGGGGCGGAGTCCCCCGAAGGCTATTCACCCCAGTCCTCTTCCGCTTCGGGAGCCAGCGCGAGCGCGAGCGGCGCGGTCTCCTTCACCTCGAGCTCGGCGCCGCAGTCGGGGCACGACACGATCTCCCCTTTCACGGCGTCGGATCCGACGGTGACGTCGGCGTCGCACTCGGGACACTTCGGCACGGCTTCCCCCCTCGTCGCAGCGCTTGAGGGAAAAGCCTAACCGCTTACGGAGACACCGAGCGCAGCCGGACCGGCCTGGTCGGCCTCCGCCGCATCGCTCTGACGCAGAGTTCGCGCGCGCACCTTGTCTTCGTACATGCGAGCATCCGCAGCTCCCAGCAGCGCATCGGCGTCGCGGCCGTCCTCGGGGAACCAGGCGATGCCGAATGAGACGCGGGGCAGCGGATTGTCCCGCCCGGCCCAGGTGTAGTGCTCCTCGCGGAGACGCGCCGCAACGCGGCCGACAAGCGCCTGTGCGGGAAGAGGCCCGGTGCGTGGAAGGAGGATCACGAACTCGTCGCCGCCGAAGCGGGCGATGACGTCCTCCACCCGCGACGACTCGCGCATCGCCCGTGCCACGGTCTTCAGGACATCGTTCCCGATCAGGTGGCCGGCCGAGTCGTTCACCGCCTTGAGCCCGTCGACATCGCACAGCACGACGCCGAAGATGTCACCATGCCGAGCAGCCTCCGCCACCTCGGAGCCCAGACGCTCCATGAGGCTGCGCCGGTTCAACACGCCGGTGAGGTCGTCGTCGCGGGCGAGCCGCCGCGTTTCGGTCACCAAGTCGGCGTTGACGATGGCGATCGCGGCCTGCGCGGCATAGAGGCGGAGCAACCGGCAGGTCTCCTCGGAGAACACCCGCCGCTGGCGCGAGTAGGCGGTGAGCGTCCCCACGATCTCGCCACGAGCGATGAACGGCGCAGCGATCGCCGAGGCGATCAGGCCATGCAACAACGGGTTGCTGTCGGGATGCGTGCGGTAGTCGGCGGCGACCACGAGATCCCGTGTGCGGACCGCCTCGAGCGCGATCCCGCGAAGGGCCTCGCCGACCGACACGCGCAGGCCTAGCGCGGGCGCGTTGTGCTGCGCGCGGACGATCAGCCCGCGCGCCCGCTCGGCGAGGGAGACCATCGCCCCATCGGTTCGCGTCAGTGCCGTCGCTTCCCGTGCGATGAGCGCCGCCAGGTCATCGAGTGAGAGCTCTCCAGCGGTCGCGAGTCCCACGTCATAGAGCGCCGCCATCTGTTCGGCGCGCCGCCGCTCGAGCTCGCCGAGGCGCCAGTTGGCGTAGAGCGCGAGGCCCGCGCGTATCGCCAGCACGAGGACGGCGACCGCGATCGCGCCGTCGATGAGATCCGCGATCGGACGGGGCAGCGCGCGTACGTCCGTGTAGACCAGCAGGAACGCGCTCGCCGCCGCGACCAGCCCAGGAAGCAGCATTCGCGAGAAGTGGATGGCCGAAGACGACATCGCCGACGCGGCCTTGGCCTCTCGCTCCTCGACCCACTGCGCTCCAGCGATGCCGATGGCGGCCATTCCGAGGATCCAAAGCGGATCGAGCGGCGTGCCTGCGACGAAGGTCGACGAGAGGTACGCCGGCAGATACAGACTGAAGGCCAGGGCATTGAGGCCGAGGCCCAGGAAGAGCGATGTGACCGCGGCGCGCGGTTCGTTCGCCGGCATGCCCCATACGACCGAGAGCGCCGCGCCCGTTGCCGCCACATAGAGGAGCGGAAAGAGGACAGCGCCTGCCGCGAAGACCGGATCGTCCTGGGCGACGTCCAGGACCAGGCTCGACAGGTACACGAGCACGCCTGCCCCGAGCGTGAGGACCACCGCTCCGACGTCGAGCACGAGTGCGTAGAGCGCGAGGCGCTGGCCGTACCGACGGAGCAGCAGCACCAGACTGATGGTCCAGATCGGCGCAGCCGCGAGGAAGCCCACGTCCATCCAGGGGTGTAGGAGGAAAGTCGCGCGGCCGACCTCAAACGCATCCCGCGCCAGCTGACTAAGAAGCCAAGCGATCGACCCGCCCAGGAAGCAGAGCCACGCCAGACGGTCGTCGCGCTTGGCCCAGCGGACCGCATGCGTCGTGCCGACAACCGAGGCGAGCGCGGCACCGGTCCACGCCAGGTCCGCGAGGGCGCCGCGCGCATAGGCATCTGGCACGAACTGCTCGGCGACATACACGAGGACCGCGCCGATGAGAGCGGCGAGGTACGAGCGCGACGACCGGCGCGCGAACACGGCACGGACCCTAGCGGGAATCACTCCCAAAAGGCTAGGTGCCAAGGGAGGCACTCTGAAAGCCGCGAGAACGTACCGGAGCGTGCCCGCGCGGGGGACGCGAACGGGGGAGATTCGCGCGAACTCCCCCATTCGCGCTACCACCACCGCGTGAGTAGCGTGACCTTATGACGACCCCGATCGCCGTCACGGTCTTTGACACGTTCGTTTTCCTTGCGGTCGCTGTCCCGTTCGTGTTGCTCGTTCGTCATCGGAACGCGATCCCGCGATTGCCTCCGGCTCGCGCGGGCGTCGTCCTGCCGCGCCTTTCGATCGTCGTGCCCGCGCGGGACGAGGCCGCATCCATCGGCCGGGCGCTCGGATCACTGCTCGCCCAGGACTATCCGGATCTCGAGGTGATCGCGGTGGACGATCGCTCCGCTGATCGCACCGGTGATGTGCTGCGCGAGGTCGCGGCGCGCGAGTCGCGTCTCGTCGTGCTCCGCGTCGACGATCTTCCCGCGGGCTGGCTCGGGAAGAACCATGCGCTCTGGCGCGGAGCCGACCGGGCGATGGGCGAGTGGTTGCTCTTCACGGACGCGGACGTGGTCTTCGCGCCGGGTGCACTCCGTCGCGCGGTGGGATACGCGTTGCAGCAGAACCTCGACCATCTGACGCTCGCGCCGCGCCTCATCGCGCACGGCGTTGTTCTTCGCGCCTTCGTCGCGTTCTTCGGCTACGCCTTCATCACGCTCTGGGGCGCGTACCTCGCGAACGACCCCAACAGCAAGCGCGGCGTCGGCATCGGCGCGTTCAACCTCGTGCGGCGCGATGCCTACGAGCGCATCGGGACCATGCGAGCGCTCTCACTGCGCCCGGACGACGACATTCGTCTCGGGCGGCGGATCCGCGGTTTCGGCTTCAAGCAGCGCGTGGCGAACGGGATGGAGGTCCTCGCCGTCGAGTGGTATCCCTCGCTCCACGCCGCGCTCGCCGGCCTCGAGAAGAGCCTGTACGCGAGCCTGGAGTACCGCGTCCTCGATTCGCTGGCGGTGCTCTTCTTTATCGCGGCGACGATGGTCTGGCCTTTTTTCGGTATCTTCGCTCTGGACGGCATCGACCGGATCCTCCTCGTCGGGGTGGTCGCCTGCCTCTTCGTCGGCTTGGCCGAAACGTATCGCCAATCGATGGGCCCGCTGACCCCGAGCGCCATCGTGCTCGTCGCCCTTCTGCCGTTCTCGGCGCTGTGCTTCGCCTATGCGATAGCCCGCTCGGTTTACCTCGCGGAGACGCGCGGCGTGCGATGGCGCGGCACGATCTATCCGCTCGCGCTGCTGCGCGCTCAGTCCGGGCTAGAGGGAATCGCCGCGAAGCGAAGCAGGTAGACCTCGAGGTCTGTCAGCTCCGCGTCGCTGATGCGATCCTTCCCATATGACGGCATGCCTCGATCGTCTCCCTTGCGCACGATCTCGGTCTCGATCCGTCCGCGGATAGAGAGATCGCCCGGCGCGTCGCCCTCGGGCCCGTGGCAGAGATGGCAACCCTGCGCGAAATAGACCGCAGCGCCGCGCGCCATCCGATCGCCTCGCGGATCCGCAAGCAGGAGCTGGGCTTGCGTGGGCGCGGGAATCGTGATCGTGCTGGCGTCACCGCGCTGCAGCGCACGGACGTAGGCGACCATCGCCCAGATGTCTTCATCCTTGTACGCGTCGCTGAACGCAGGCATCGCGGTGAAACCGAGACCGTTCTTGATGATCCAGAAGAGCTGCGCGTCGGTCTTGCGTTTCGCGGCGTCGGCGGTGAGGTCGGTCGCGTCGGGATATGTCGTCGGGCCGAAAACGCCGCGGCCGTCGCCTTTCGCGCCGTGGCAGACGGCACAGGATCCGGTGTAGGCGGCGCGTCCCGCGGAAAGAGCCCGGGGATCGTTGCCGCGCGGATTGCTGGCATCGCCGCCGAGAAGCCGTGAGATGACTGAGACCGCGGCGTCGCCGTACGCCCGCTCGAGGGGAAGATCTTGCCGGTGGACCAGCGCGAACGGCAGCGCGACGACAAGGATCGCCACGCCCATGACGATCGCCCCGAGAAGGGCCACCAGGACCAACCGGCGCTTGCTCAACTTCCAGAAAATACGCGCAGGGCGCGCGCTCGGATGCGGCGGGTCAGCCCGCCCGTTCGAGGACGACTACCGGGATCTCGCGGCTGGTCCTTTGTTCGTATTCCTTGAAGGCCGGCATCCGCGAGGCATGGGCGTCGTAGAGCCGCCGCCGCTCGCCGCCCTTCGCGACGGATGCCTGGGCTTCGAAGCGCTCCGGCCCGACCTCGACGGAGACGCGCGGTTGGGCGCGCAGGTTCCGATACCAGTCCGGGTTCGTCGGCGCGCCGCCTTTGGACGCGACCACGATGTAGCGGTCGCCATCGCGCGTATATGCGAGCGGGTTCGTGCGCTCCGCGCCGCTCCTCCGGCCCTTTGTCGTCAGGAGCAGAAGCGAGCGGCCGGTGAAGGGCCCTTTGCTGATCTGACCTTTGTGCGCGCGAAAGTCCTCGATGACCGATTGGTTGAAACCACGGAAGGGCCCGGGCCGGCGTTCCTCACTCATCGCGAAGGGGAACGCTCATTCGAGCCCGGGCATTCCGCGGAAAACTAGTGAGCCAGGAGAGATTCGAACTCTCGGCCAAGGGATTAAGAGTCCCCTGCTCTACCGCTGAGCTACTGGCCCCATCGAAATGGTACCGATGGGCCCGCAGCATCACCAACCTGGGTTGTCCACATTGTTGACGTCATCCGCGCGCGTGCGAACCCTTGCCGCTCGCCGGCGCGCTGATCTCCTTCAGTGTCTTGCCGGTCGTGCTCTCGTTCTCGGATCGCGCGATCTGCGCCGTCACCAGGATCCCGACGAGCGAACCGTGTTCGACCACGGGAAGGCGACGGATCTGACGATCGGCCATGACCTTCTCGGCCTGCTTGACGTCTTCATCCGGGCCGATGGTGATCGGATCCGCCGACATGACCTCGGTGACGCGTAGGGTCTTCGGGTCTTTCCCCGCGGCGACCGCCCGGACGACGATGTCCCGATCGGTGACGATCCCGACGAGCCGACCATCGGCCACGACGGGAATGGAACCGCAGTCTTGCTGCTTCATCAGCGTGGCGACCTCACCCAACGTCGCATTCGAGTCGACGGTGGCCGGGTCACCGGTCATTAGATCGCGAACTTTCATGACGCACCTCCGGATCCCGGAGGATGCCGCAGGACTCGTACCGGCTTAGGTCGACGCGCCGATCTTGAAGATCTTGGTCCCGCACACCGGGCATACGCCCTGGGTGGCGGGGCGACCGTTCTTCATCGTGATCTGTTGCGGGTCTTTGATCTCACGTGTTGCTTTGCACTTCACGCAATAGCCACTGGCCAACAAGCACCTCCGTACGCTTCAGCGCAGCGTACCCTAGCCCTCTCAGCGGGCCGCGCGACCCAATAAAGCCACAAAACCCCGTCCTTGCGGACGGGGTTCGTGGTGAGGAAGGGAAGGGTTGGGATTTCTCTGTTAGCGGTGGGAAGTGATGCAAGTCACGTGCCAGAGCGACCGACCAACCGTCTACGGGCTGAGCTCCTCTCGGTTGGCACCGAGCTCCTATTGGGCGAGATCGTTGACACGAACGCCGCCTATCTCGCCGGCCGACTCGCCCTCCTTGGAATCGACTGCCTCCACATGCAGACCGTCGGCGACAATCTCGGCCGCGCCAAGGAGGCATTCGAGCGAGCGCTCGCTCGGAGCGAGCTCGTGGTCGTGACCGGGGGGCTCGGGCCGACCGAGGACGATTTGACGCGCGAAGCGATCGCCGCCGCGCTTGGCGAGACCCCAGCCGTCGATCCGGAGCTCGAAAAAGAGCTGCGCTCGTGGTTTGCTGGGCGCGGCCTGCCGATGCCCGAGCGGAATCGCAAGCAGGCCTGGCTCATCCCTTCCGCGCGTGCGCTCCGCAATCCCAACGGCACCGCGCCCGGTTGGGACGTACGGAAGGACGGCAGACGGATCGTGGCGATGCCCGGGGTGCCGCGTGAGATGACTCCGATGTGGGAGGACCAAGTCGAGCCGACGCTCGCTCAGGGAAGCGCGCTCCGGCGCCGAACCCTGAAGCTCCTTGGCGTCGGGGAGAGCGCGGTCGAGGAGAAGCTCGACGAGCTCGTGCGTTCCACGAGCCCAACCGTCGCGACGTACGCCAAGAACGACGGCGTTCACGTCCGAATCGCCGATAAGGCGCCGTCCGCCCAGGAGGCGGACGCCCGGATCGCGGGCGTTGAGGCCGAGATCCGCGCGCGGCTCGGCGAGTACGTGTGGGGCGTCGATAGCGACACGCTGGGCGTCGTGGTCGGCCGCGCGCTCCTCGCGCGCGGCTGGCGCTTAGCCGTCGCCGAGTCGCTGTCCATGGGCGACATCGCGCGCTCGCTCGCGGATACGCCGGACGCGCGCCGCTGGTTCGCGGGAGGCGTGGTGCGGCTCGGAGCGGTTGCCGAGGCGCTCGAGCGCGAAGCGCGAGGGCTGGGCGGGAACGTGTTCCTCATCACCCCAGAAGGAAATGACGAGAGCGAGCTGCGGGCGATCACCCCCGAGCGAACGCGACGCTTGACGGTGAAGTTTCGCTCTCCTCCGGACGGAAGGCGGCGCGCGCTCCTAGGCGGGCTGGACCTGCTGCGCCGGGCGCTCGCGGACTAGCGCGCTGCGGCGATACGGCCAGAGCGACCACACGATGGCGATAAAGAACGCGACCGGGATCGCGACGCTGAAGGTCTCATCGTGTCGGATGACCCCGATCGCATAGAACGCCAGCGAAACGACGAGAAGCGTGGCGGCTCCACCGAGCGCCAGCGTCCTCATCGTTCGTTCGCGTCCGTGAGTGACCAGCACGCCACACGCGATCGTGAGTGGAACGAATAACAGCACCTGGTCGTACGACCAGCTGTAGATGGCGCCCGCGCTGGAAAGCGCGAGCCACACCGCGAGCCACGCATCGCTCCCAGGCACGAAAGCCGAGGCTAGGGCGACGCCGCCGATGATGACCCCCACCGCGAGCACCCTTCCCGGCGTGCCGAGCACTTGACCCAACGCGGAGAACAGAACCGCCGAACGACCGGTGCGCCGCGGCGGGATGTCCGCGAGCCACGCCGGGAACCACTCAGGGAAGGCGAGCCAGGTGCAGATCACGACCGCGCCGCCGAGCACGACCGCGTAGCGGACGAAACGCCGGTAGCGCTGGTCGAAGGCCGCGGCAATGGCGAGTCCCAGCGCGGTCCACACGAAGATCTGCGGCTTCGCGAGGAACGCGAGGGCCGCGAAGGCCGCGCGTCGCGCGTGACCCGCGCGGACAGCGAGCACGACCGCCGCGGTCGCCGACATGAGCAGGAGCGCCCACTGCCCCAGGACGACCGCGTGGAAGCCGGGCTGTCCGAGGAAGAGCGCGAGCCCGAGCGCGCCATGGATCAGAGGCCGCCCCGGCACGAACGCGCGGAGCAGTGCGCGAAGCGCGATGATCGCGAGGACCATCGAGAGGACCATCCAGATCCACCCAGCGACCTCCAGAGGCAACGCGGCGAGCGGAAGAAGCGCGAAGAGGACCCACGGCATGTAGTCGTACACATTCGCATCGGGCTTCTTCGTCCCGAGCTCGACCGCTGTATTCACGTAGCTCGTGGGGTCCCAAGGATCGCCACCGACCAAAACGGTCCGCGGTCCGGACCAGAAGCCCGAGAAGTCATTCTGGTGCACCATCTCGAGACGGCGGCCAAGCGGCCCGAGCAACGCGATGAAAAGGACGCCGGTGAGGATCGCGATGAGGAAGGCGGCGTCGGCGCGGCGTGCGCTGTTCACGTCGCGGGGGATGCTACGTGGCGTCTAGCGTCGGTGAGGTGTCGGTGAGGGAGTTTTCTTGCTGCCTTGCTTTGCCTTCTGGGCAGCGGCCTTCGCTTCGTCGGCAGCCTTCCGCGCCGATTCCGCGGCGCGCTCGTTCTTTGTATTGCTCTCACGCGCGCTCTCGGCCCGCCGGGTCTCGGTCGCGCGCGGCGCTTGGGTCCTCGCGGCGACCGTCGCTTGGGTGGCAACGGTCCGCTGCGGCGTCGGCGTCGCCCGCGGTGCCGCGCTCGATCGCGGCGTCACCTTCTGCTCGGCGACAGTCGCGGCCCGGTCCGCCGCGTCCGCCGCCTGCTCCGCGATCGCCGCGGCGGGGCTCAGGTCTTGCGAAGGTACGTTCGTGGTCGCGAGCACAGCCAGCGCGGCGGCGGCAGGGGCTGTGGTCGGATCGTCGGCGAGGCGCGCGGAAACCGCAGCCGCGGTGGCGCGGTGCTCGTCGATCTTCTGCTGCAGCTGGGTGACGAGCGTCGCGGTCTCGGGGGTGATGGACTCGACCTGCGCGAGCTCCGCCGCAGCGTTGGCCAGATGCTCGCCGTACTCGCTGGTCGCCACGATCACGTCATCGTCGTAGCCACCGGTCGCAAGCGTGGCCGCCTCGGCGAGGCGATGCTCGGCTATCGATAACTCGACGATCGCACGATCTTCCGGCGTCGCGGCGAGCGCGAGGCGCACCTGCTCGGAAGCGATCTTCACGGAATACAGCGGGTCGTCCGCCACGGTGCCCGCGCTCACGAGGGCCGTGCTCGCGCCGACGCAGACGACGACGAGCGCGATCGCGAACGCGCGCATCGCGTACGGCGTGGGCTTCGCGAGGATCTCGAATGTGATCGCGATGCGGTCGGCGAGAGATGCCGGCCCTGGACGCAGGGTGCGGAAAACGCGCGACCGAATTCGGGAGCGAGTCTTCGCGTCGGGCCCGCTGTAAGGATCCTTGTGCAGGCGGAGCGCGAGCCGGACCGTCTCGCGGAGCTCAGGGTCCTTGATCTCCTCGAGGAGTCGCTCGCCGCGGGCGACCTCCTCGATCAGCGCTGCTGTGTCCTTGGCGGTCCGACGTCCCACCACGCGTCTAACGGCCTGCCTGTTGGCTCGTTATCCGACCTGCTGTCAGGCCGGTCTCGGAGCGGGTTAAGGCGTCGGCGGCGTCGCGGGCGCCGGGAGCGGTCCGCCCCAGACGGGCGCGTAGTGGCTCGCGAAGAAGTCCTGATGCAGCACTTTGCCGTTCTCGTAGACGGTCCGCGTGCGGAACACGTCGCGGCCGTCGACGCTCGCTCCCCGGAGGAATGCGGGATCGGCCGGCTGGTCCGGCGCTGGGTGGACGAAGTTCTTCTGCGTCGCCCCGCTCACAACGACGTTGCGTCCGGTCGGGATTGTCCACACATCGATCTTGAGCCAGGTGTCGCCGCTCCACGAGTAGATGAACACCGGGTTCGCGGTGTCGTTGCGCCACTTGAAGTCCACGCCCGGCTCGAACACCGCCGCGTCGTAGCCGATCGGATAACGATCGATGTAGTAGCCGTGGGCGTGACGCTCGACGATCTCGTAGCCCTGCTGCGAGATGGCGTTGAAGATCGTCGTCGATACCTGGCAGAGGCCGCCCCCGATCACGTTCTCGTCGGACCTGTTGTTGATGATCGCCCCGGCATACGAGTATCCCCGTTCGACCGTGACCGGGCCGAGCAGCTCCCAGAAGGAGAAGGTCTCCCCGGGCATGACCACGACGCCGTCGAACTGCGTCGCGCCAGTCGAGATGTTCGCGTGACGCGACGCGCTCGGCGGGTAGTACGTCGTGAAGGTCGAAGCCAGAGAGAGCTTCGGCGCGAGCTCTTTCGCCTGTTCGGTCGTGAACGCCGATGCGTCGACCGTGGCTGGGGCCGCGACCTCACGAGTGGGCCCGGCCGCGGGCCGGAGCAGCTCCTCGAGGAAGAGCGCGCGCAGCTTCGCTTGGTCCACGCGCACTCCGCTTTCGGACGGGATGACGGTGACCGCGCTTTCGGCGCTCACCTGGTACTTCGCGCACTTGCCGGGATGATCGAGAACCTTGCCGAGCGCCGCGACCCACGACGCGACGCGCTCGTTCGCAAGCGAAACCGTGTAGCGATAGCGGACCGACGGCGCGATCGCCTCTCCGGGGATCGCCGGTAGCTCGCCGCCTTTCGCCGCGACGCGCTCGACGACAAGGAGCGACGCGAGACCAGTCGCGCCTTCATTCCATGTCCGATCCTCGACGGTCACGGTGAGGGGTGTCACGACCGCGGACGCGAGCGCATATGCATCATCGAAACCTGAGGCGTCGACGGCTGGATACGCGAAGCGAACGCGGAGCCTGACCTCGCGGTCGCCGAGGGAGTCGGCCGAGAGGAGTGAGGCGACGGTGGCGACACGGTCAACCTCACGACCGAGGGCCGGCTTCGTGGCTTCGAGACCCCTGGCCGTCACCCGGAGCTCACCCGAGACCGGCGCCCGATCGACGTCGCGGGCGGCCGCGGCGACCCAGCGATCGAGAGCGTCTCCCCGGGATCGCATCGTGAACGGGATGTCGGCCTCGCCGCGCAGGGCATCGATCCAGGCGCCGACACGATCCAGGACACTGCCCGTCTTGCCGTAGGCGAGGGCCGCGCCGACCGCGGCATCGAGATCGGGGGCGATCCCCAGATCCGCGTTCGTCGCCCGCCAACTCGTCCCACCGTCGGAGAGCGTGACCGTCGCACCAGCCCATGGCGCCGCGAGCTCCAGGTCCAAGTGCTCGCGGAGCGCGGCTTTCTCGAGCGATCCGATCGCGATCCCGCCAACGGACATCCCAGGCAGCGCACGCTCTGCGTATGCCGCTTCGGCGGCGACCGCGAAGCCGAGCGCCATCAGCAGAACGACGAGCGGCGCGAGAACAAATTTCCAGGGACTGCCGCGGCGAGAGGAGGCTCGTTCGCCGCTTCGCGCGAAGACCGCCATGTGCGTTCGTACCTCCCCGAGCGTCTTGCCGCTCATCCCATCGATCGAGCAAGGCGCGTGCCGCATAGCGGTCGGCTGTCTGCTCGACGGGTGACTCTGTCTTCTCTTCTAGACGAACGAAGTGTCAGCGTCGTTCCGTAGTTCGCGCGACTGATTTGAGACGTCCTTAACTCTTACGTCTGTCTTGTGGATGACGCTCGGGCGCGGACGATGCAGCAAACGTCCTTACTTGTTATCCACAAATTAACGTATTCGTCCGGTGTTTCTCACCTGCGCAAAAAAGCCCCGGCACCCCAGGGGAGCAGGGAGTGCCGGGGCAGTAGGCAGAACTGACCGACGGGCGGGTCGGCCAGGGCCTGACAAAGGGAGTTAGCTACACCCGGTCGTTTCCCCGCAGTTCTCGCACTTGTGGCAGGTGCCGCTTCGAACGGTCAACCAGCCGCAGCGCGGACATGGCGGCGCGTCGGGTGTGGAATTGAGTCGACGGTACGCGTGGACCGCAGGCGCCTCCGTCTGTCCGTTGCCATTCGCGGTCTGCGCAGGCGCGTCCGGGGCGGCGAGCTCGACGACGCGGTTCAGGAGCTCGAGCTGCGGCCCGACGTCGGCGACTTCGGTGGTGCGAACGAGCCCGAGCGCTGCGCGCTCCTCCTGTGAAAGGAAGCGGTTCCCCAACCAGCGGAAGACGTAGTCGACGATCGACTTCGCGAAACCGATCTCGGGATTGCCTGTCCATCCAGCGGGCTCGAAGCGCATGTGACCGAACTTCTCGACGAGGTGCGAAAGGGGGACGCCATACTGGAAGAGAAGCGACACGCTCGTCGCGAATGCGTCCATCATCCCGGAGAGCGTCGAACCTTCCTTCGCCATCGTCACGAAGAGCTCGCCCGGTGTGTTGTCCTCGAAGAGCCCTACGGTGATGTAGCCCTCGTGTCCCTCGATTGAGAACTTATGCGTGAGCGACGCGCGCGTGTCAGCTAGGCGCCGGCGCGGCGGTCGCGCCACCTCGACGATCCGTTCCACGATGGTCGCGCCGGCCTTCGTGTTCGCTTCTTTGTTGCTCGTGTTGACCGGCTGGACCTTCTTGCTGCCGTCGCGGTAGATCGCGATCGCTTTCAGGCCGTGCTTCCACGCCTCCATGTATGCCTCAGCGACGTCATCGACGCTCGCCTTCTCCGGAAGATTCACCGTCTTACTGATCGCGCCAGAGATGAACGGCTGGACGGCGCCCATCATCTTGATGTGACCCATGTGATGGATCGAGCGCTCGCCGTTCTGCGGCTTGAACGCGCAGTCAAATACGGCGAGGTGCTCGGGATCGAGACCCGGCGCCCCTTCGATCATCCCGTACTGCTCGATGTAGGTCGTGATCGTACCGGCCTCGGTCTCGGTGTAGCCGAGCCGGCGCAACGCGGCGGGAACCGTCCCGTTGACGAGCTTGAGCATTCCGCCGCCGACGAGCTTCTTGAACTTCACGAGCGCGATGTCCGGCTCGACGCCCGTCGTATCGCAATCCATCATGAAACTGATCGTGCCGGTCGGCGCGAGGACCGAGGCCTGCGCATTCCGGTACCCGCTCTGCTTCCCGAACGCTGCCGCGTCGTCCCATGCCTGGCGCGCCGCCGAAAGGAGGCTCGCAGGCAAGAGCTCGTCGCGGATCCGGTAGGCGTGCAGCCGGTGCATCTGGATGACGCGGTCATGCGCGTCCCTGTTCCTGGGATACGCCTCGTACGGTCCGACCGCCTCGGCGATGCGCGCCGACTGCGCGTATGCGGCACCGGTCATCAGCGCGGTCACGGCGGCGGCATAGCCCCGACCTTCGTTCGAGTCGTATGGCAGTCCGCGCTGCATGAGCAACGCGCCGAGGTTCGCGTATCCGAGTCCGAGCTGCCGGTGCGTCCGGGCGTTCTCAGCGATCCGCGCGGTCGGGTAGTCCGAGTGGCCGACGAGGATCTCCTGCGCGGTGAAGACGAGCTCGACCGCACCGCGGAAGCGCTCGACGTCGAACTCACCGTCGCTGTGGAGGAATCGCATGAGGTTCATCGACGCGAGGTTGCAGGCCGAGTCGTCGATGCTCATGTACTCGCTACAGGGATTAGACCCGTTGATGCGCCCCGACTCGGGCGACGTGTGCCAGTCGTTGATCGTCGTGTCGAACTGCATGCCCGGATCGCCGCATTCCCACGCGGCCTCCGCGATCTCGCGAAGCAGCGCACGAGCCTTCACCGTCTCGAGGACCGCTCCGCTGACACGCGCGGTAAGCTCCCAGTCCTCGTCGGCCTTGGCCTTCTTCATGAACTCGTCGGTGACACGGACGGAGTTGTTGGCGTTCTGGAACTGGATGGAGTGCCAGGCCTCGCCGTTGAGGCTCATGTCGTAGCCCATCTCGCCGAGGGCCCAGGCCTTCTTCTCTTCCTTGGCCTTGCACCAAATGAATTCGTGCACGTCCGGGTGGTCGGCGTCGAGGATCACCATCTTCGCCGCGCGCCGCGTCGTCCCGCCGGACTTTATCGAGCCGGCAACAGAGTCCGCGCCGCGCATGAACGACACCGGACCCGACGCGTATCCGCCACCGGAGAGCTGCTCCCGCTGACTGCGGATCCTCGAGACGTTGACCCCGGACCCGGAGCCGCCCTTGAAGATGATCCCTTCGTTCCCGAACCAGTCGAGGATCGAGTGCATGTCGTCCTCGACGGACAGGATGAAGCAGGCTGACGCCTGTTGGGGGACGCCTTCGACGCCGATGTTGAACCACACCGGTGAGTTGAAGGACGCGTTCTGGTGGACCATGAGGTATTTGAGCTCGTCGGCGAAGATGTCACGGTCGGCCTCACTCGCGAAGTAGCCGCCTTGCAGGCCCGCGCGCGCGATCGTGTCGACCACGCGGTCGACCATCTGCTTGACGCTCCACTCGCGGACCGGCGAGCCGAGCTTGCCGCGGAAGTACTTGGACGCTACGACGTTCGTCGCGGTCTGCGACCAGAACTTGGGTACCTCGACGCCCTTCTGCTCGAAGACGTTGCCGCCTTCGCCGGGGATTGCCGAATCACGAAGCTCCCATTCGAGCTCGTCGTACGGATGGACACCCGGCCGGGTGAAGCGGCGGGTGAACCGAAGACCCCGCGGCTCGGCGCGTTGAACGGACTCCTGCGCAAGGTCGGCGATAGCCATGGGTATTGCCCCCTAGAAAGCCGCGATGTTTGACGCGCTCGAGATCGCCTTTAGTAGAAGGAGAAGAAGCTTTTCGATGGGCGCGGAAGTGAACGACCGACGGGTCATTATTTGACCCTCCTTCTACCCTTCCCGCTCGACCACTACATCTGGGCCCAGCCGCCCGGTCAGGCCCAACATCTAGCGGCGCAGACAACGGACCTTAGTCCCGTCGATGAGGCGATGTCAAGGGCTAGGGGTCATCAATGTCACCGGCCCCAGATATGGTATCGGACTGGCGAACGAGGGCTGGCCGTTGCGACCGGAAGCGGTCGCGGCTGACTAAGCGGGCGCAGCGATTTGTACAGCCCGCGCGGCCTCGACGAAGACGCGAACGCCTTTGCGAAGGTCGTCCTCGCGGATGTTCAGCGCCGGAATGAAGCGGACCACTTGATCGTGGAATCCGCAGGTGATGAGCAGAACATCTTTCTCGAGCGCGGCTGCGATCGCAGCCTTCGCCGCCGACTTCTCGTCGAACTCGACCGCGACCATCGCGCCGAAACGGCGGATCTCACGGACGCGGGGATGCGATCGTAGTGCCGCAAGCTCCTCCACCATGAGCGCGCCGAGCGTATCGGCGCGCCCGACAAGACCGTCGTCGCGAATGACCTGCATCGTCGCGAGCCCGGATGCGCATGACACCGGATTTCCTCCGAACGTCGAGCCATGAGTGCCGGTACGCCACCGCTCCATGCGTTCGCGCGTCGACACCACCGCACCGAGCGGCATCCCACCGCCGAGAGCCTTGGCGAGCGTCATCACGTCCGGGGTCACCCCGAACTTCTGCGCCGCGAACCACGCGCCGGTGCGGCCCATGCCCGTCTGCACCTCGTCGAACACGAGGAGCGCGCCGATCTTGGTCGCGAGCTCGCGGAGGCGACTGATAAAGGACGCGGGCGCGGCGACGTAGCCGCCCTCGCCAAGCACCGGCTCGACAAAGATCGCGGCGACGTGTTCTGGCGGCACTTCGTGCTCGAGCATCGCTTCGAGCTCCGCATAGCAGTGTTCGGCGCAGGCCTCGGCATCGTGCGGATCCGGGAGCGCGCACGCCAGCGCGTAGGGATACGGCGCCACATAGACCTCGGGTAGGAGCGCGCCATACCCGCGGCGGTACTGCGCCTTCGATGTGGTGAGCGTCGCGGCACCGACGGTCCGCCCGTGAAAACCGCCACGGAACGCGATGATCGCCTCGCGACCGGTCGTCTGACGTGCCAGCTTGATCGCGCCCTCCACCGCCTCGGCGCCGCTGTTCCCAAAGAACGCGGTATCGAGTCCGCGAGGCGTAACCGTCGCAAGCATCTCCGCGAGCGCGACGCTCGACTCGTACTTCGCGACGCCGGTGGAGATGTGCATGAGCCTCGCGGCCTGCTCGGTCACCGCTTTGACCACGCGCGGATGCGCGTGTCCGACGACGGTGACCGCGATCCCGCAGGTGAGATCCAGGACGCGGCGGCCATCAGATGTGACGAGCCAGCTTCCTTCGCCGCGATCGATCTGCAACCAGGTGTAGTGCCCAAGGACGGGCGGGAGGACTTTGCGAGCTCGGGCTTCGAAGTCAGCCATCGCGACCACTCTATCGGCTAATGCCGGTCCGCCGCGCAGCCTATCCCGGTCGGCGCTCGTCCGACTCCGATGTGACGAGGATCTGCAACGTCGCGCGGTCCTCACCTATGACACGCACGCGATACCCAGGTACCCCGGCGCGCAGTGCCGTCGCGAGACGGTCCGTTCCCTGATAGCTGACCCGGACCTTCAGCACGCCGTGACGGTAGTACTCGGTGCGGAGCTGCCCCACCCCGCGTACCTTGCGGAGCGCGAGCTCGAAGCGGTGCCAGTCATCGGGTGTCGGCAGCGGTGTGACCACGAGGTCGGTCTCTCCAGGTCCCGGCGCCGTCCGAGGCGAAGGGATCGCCGGCTGCGGGGCCGAGGTCTCTTCGATCATCGCTTTCTGGATCATCGCGGTCTGTTCGCGATCCTCGCGGGTCGGGATGAGGCGCGGCTTCGGCGCGGACGGTATCGGCGCATCGTGCCGCTTGGCCGGGGGCTCGGGCGGCGGCGGGGGCTTCGCGGGTGCCTGGTCGCCCGGCTGGCGCGCGCCGATCCGCGAGGAGAGATCGACGACATCGTCGCCCTTCTCCTTCTTCTTCTTGTCGTCTTTGTCGTCTTTCGGCATCCCTACCCTCTGAGCCGCAACGCGTACCACGCGATCGCGAGCAGGATGGAGAGCACGGCGACGGTGACCGCGACCAGGACCAGCCGACGTCCACGGTCGCTAGGCGCCCAGGGCCCCCTTCTCCTGAGCGCGCGGTCGATCGCCGCGCGGAGCTCCTCCGCGGTGGCGTCCTTCCGCAGCCACCCGCGACCCTCTGCGAAGCGGGACGCGAGGCGCTTGCCATCGGCAGGGTTCCCCGAGAGCACGATCGCCGGCATCGCGAGCTCCTCCGTGCGGCCGGTCGGCACGAGCACGCCGTCCACGAGTGCCAAGTCCGCGGGCCAGCTGTCGAGCCCGGCCACAGCCTGCTCGATCGACTGCGCGCGTCGCACTTCGAAGCGGTCCTCGATGCGGAGCAGCGTTTCGAGCGCCGCGCCGATGCTGGGGTGTCCCACGACGAGCAGCACCTTCGGCCGCGTGATCAGCGAATTCTGCCTGTCCTTGCCGCCGTCGTATACGCTTTGGCACGCACGCGGGGAGTTGGGTAGAGACCAAGCGACCGGAGGGTGACCGCGTGTCTGACGAGTCTCAGCATGTGAGCGCTTCCGGCGATGTCATCGGCGCGCTTTCCGACCGCGTGACCGAGCTTACCAAGCGCGTCGCGACGCTCGAATCCGACCTGGACGCCGCCCGGAAACGGGTCGCCGTCTATGAGGAATTCGACGCGACCGTCAAAGAAGCTCTCGCGGGCGCACTTCGGGCGGCGCACCAGATCCGCGCGCGCGCCGAGGCCGCATCCCAGCAGATCCTCGAGCAGGCGCGCGAGGAGCGGAAGCTCCTCTTAAAGGAGATCGATCGGCTCCGTGAGGAGCGTGACGGTCTCGTCGATGAGATCGCCACGACCCGGCGCAGCGGTTTCTCGGCCCTGCGCGGTCCTCGTCGTGACGCCGCCGCACAGGTCTCGGAGAAGACGCACGAGGAGAACGCGGCCGAGGCCCGCACGATGGCGGCCGAGGCGCTCAAGGGTGTCTTCACCGAGCTTCTCGACGACATCCGCAAGCAGGCTGGCGCGGCGGCCGACGCCGCTCGTGACGCGAGTGCGGCGGCGGAGCAGGCACGCGCGGCGGAAGAGAAGGCTCGCGCGGCAGAGGAGCAGACCAGATC
Organism: Chloroflexota bacterium; assembly: GCA_005879975.1. Classification (GTDB taxonomy): domain Bacteria; phylum Chloroflexota; class Limnocylindria; order P2-11E; family P2-11E; genus 3-1-20CM-2-70-9. Next base: position 6,474 of record VBIL01000161.1, on the reverse strand, counting down.
CGCGCAAGAGCAGGCGCGCGCCGCGCACCAGCAGGCTCGCGATGCGCAAGAGCAAGCACAGGCTGCACGCGAGCAAGCTCAGCGCGCGGCCGAAGCGCAGCGCGCCGCGGAAACGGAGCGCGCGGGCGAGGCCACACGCGCCGCCGAGCAGGCGAGGCGTTCGACCGAAGAAGCGTCGCGCGCGGTGCAGGAAGCCCGAGAGCTCGCCGAGGCGCAACGCGAGTCCGCCAGCGAGGCGACCCGCGCCGCGCAACAGGCGATGCGCGTTGCGCAGGAAGCGGCCCGTGCCGCGGAGGCCCAGCGCGCCGCGGACGCGGAACGCGCGGCGGAGGCCACGCGCACGGCGCAGGAGGCGATGCGCGTTGCGCAGCAGGCGGCTCGCGCATCGGAGGCCCAGCGCGCGGTGGACGCCGAACGCGCGGCGGCTGATGCCGAGCGCGCGGCCCTCGCGGCACGCGCCGCCGAGGAAGCGCGCCGTTCGGCCGAAGAGGCGCGGGCTGCCGAGTACGCCCGGCGCGAGGAAGAGCGCCGCGCGGAAGATGCTCGTCGGGCAGAAGAGACGCGACGCTCCGACGAGGCCCGGCGTCAAGCCGAGGATGCCCGCCGTCAGGCCGAGGTCGCCGCGCGCGCGGAGGAAGCGCGACGCGCTGCCGAGGCCGAGCGGATCGCCGAGGCCACCCGCGTGGCTGAGGCCGCCGCGCGGTCGGCGCAGGAAGCGGCCCGCCTAGCGGAGGCGGCCCGGGCCGCGCAGGCGGCGCCCGGTATCGAAGAGGAAGAGGTCTTCGGAGGGCCGGAGGCGCCTCGGATGAGCCCTGAACTGAGCGTCGTAGAGCGCGAAGAGGTCGCGCAGGTGGCGGAAACGGAGCAACTCACCCCCCAGAGGGAGGAGCCGGCGGCTCCGACCAGCAACATTGTGCTGATGCTGTCTCCGGTCCCGTCCTTCGCGCGGCTCGTGGAGATCGAGCGCCGCATTCAGTCGCTGGCGCAGGTCCGTACGCTCTACGTGCGTGACTTCAGGGGAGGCGTCGCGACGCTCGCGCTCGGACTGCGCGTACCAATGTCCGTGGACGAGTTTTGGTCAGCGATCGCCATGCTCGAGCAGCCGCGCTTCGCGAAATCGCGGAGCGGCGGCACGACCTTGGAGCTCCGTATCGAGGGCGAGGCGGGCGCCGGCGTCGCATAGAAGACGCGCGTGACGCTTCGTCTCGACGCCGACTTCTGGTCTGCACGCATGGCATACCTTGCAAAGGTCGCGCGCGCCGACGCGATCGCGGTCGTCCTACAGATGAAGGGCGCTGGCTACGTGACGTACGTCGCACACAATCTCCCGGCTGAGACGAAGTGGAGTGACGGCGTCGCCGCTGTGATGCTCGCGAGGGCGATGACCGAGCGCGTGACCGATCAAGCCACGAGCGGGGTCACGATCGCGCTTGCCGATGGGCGACTCGCCGACACGCTCGCGGTCTCACCTGTGATCTGGAAAGATCAGCTCGTCGGCGGCCTTGCGGCGATGCTCGTCGGTCGTGTGTTCTCACCGGAAGACGTCGCCGGCCTGAGTCGTGTCGCGGAGCTCGTCGGTCTCGAGCTCGCCGAAGCGAACGCGCTCTGGCGCGCGCAGCGGCAGCAGCAAGACGCCGAGGCCAAGCTCAAGGCGTCGCGCGACTTGCAGGCGATCATCCGGCGCGAACGCGATCCCGATCAGCTGCTCGAGCAAACGACCGCGCAGCTCGCCGAGGTGTTCAGCGCCGACGGCGTTTCGATCATGCTCGCGAACGCCCAGGGCGAGCTTTCGGTGCGCAGCTCGCGCGGCCTCTCCGACGCGGCGAAGCTAGATCGCAAGATGATCGGCGAGGGCATCTCGGGCGGGGTCGCGCAGAGTGGGAAGCCGGTCCTGCTCTCCGGTCACGTCCAGGGCGGAACCGATCCAACGGCGAGCGAATCGATGATCGTGCCCCTGCGCGCGAATGGGCGGACGCTCGGCGTGGTGAATGTGAAGCACCGCGCCGCGCAGGAGCGCTACGGACAGGCTCATGTGGACTCGCTGGCGCAGGTCGCGTCCGATATCGCCGCGGCCTTGCTCACGGCCGAGGAGTTCCAGCGGGCCGAGGAGGATCGACGGCAGGCACTGGTGCTGTACGAGCTCTCGCGCTTCGCGACCCTCGGCATCGATCCGCAGAGCGACCTCGAGAGCGCGGTCGCGATGCTCGCCGACAACCTGCGCCACGACGCGGTCGGCGTCTGGCAGGCGGAGGAGCATCATCTCCACCTTCGTGCGTCGACCGGCTACGGCGACGTCATCCCATCCGATCTCTCGACCTCCGGAACCGACACCGTGCTTGCGCAGGTCCTCCGCGAGCGGCGCACGGCGACGGCGGAATACGGCATGTCGGAGGACCGGCCCGACTGGGCCGCCCCCAGCTCGACGCGCTTCCTGCTCGCGCCGATCGGAGGCATGCACACCGGTGTCGTCCTCGGCGTGCTCGTCCTCGGACGCGCGACCACGCCGTACACGCCGGCGGAGGCGGACTTCGCAGCCACGCTCGGCGAGTACCTCTCGGGCATGCTCCAGAAGTCTCAGTCGTCCGACCTCATGCAGCGCACGGCGAGCACCGAGCGGCGCCGCATCGCGCAGGAGCTGCACGATGGACTCGCCCAGGAGCTCACGGGCGTTGTACTCGCCCTCGAGGGCTGCCAGCGGGCGCTCGACCGCGATCCCTCCGTCCTCGGCCCGCAGCTGGCCAAGGCCGCCCGGGACGCGCGTGCGACGCTCTCAGACGTCCGCCAGTACATGGCCGCGCTGCGCCAGACCGAGGAGGCCGGCGGTCTGAACCTGCCGGTCACGGTGGCGCGGCTCGTCGACGATCTCCGCCGGCAGAGCGGCCTCCACGTCGACTTCGAAGAGACTGGCCCCGAGCGTGAGCTCGAGCCCTTCGTCGAGCGCGCCGTCATTCGCATCGTCGGTGAGGGTCTGCGCAACGTCGGTCAGCACGCCGGCGCGTCGAACGCGAAGGTCGTGCTGCGTTATGACCAGGACCAGGTCGTCGCGACGATCGAAGACGACGGCAAAGGGTTCGACTCGAACGAGATGTCGACCGCCGAGGAACGCGGCCACTACGGCATCGTCGGGATGAGGGAGCGCGCCGAAGGCGTCGGCGGCCAGCTGGTGGTGCGCAGCGAGCCCGGCCGCGGCACGATCGTCCGCGCGTCGATCCCATACCGGGCCGGCGCCGATGAGGCGACGCCCGCGTGGGCCGACACCGTCGAGGACACCGAGCAGCACGGCGCGATCGAGGACATCGAACGGAGCGAGAAGGCAAGCTTTCTCGGAAGGCTGTTCGGCCGATGACCGCACTCGGGTCCCCCTTCCCCCAGCCCCCGGGCCGCAAGATCCGCGTGCTCATCGCGGACGATCACGCGCTCGTCCGGAGCGGCCTCCGGTCGATCCTCGAGACCGAACCCGAGATCGAGGTGGTGGGCGAGGCCGGCGACGGACACGAGGCACTCGCACTCGCGCAGGAGCTGCTTCCCGACGTGATCTTGATGGACATCAAGATGGGCGACTGGGACGGGGTCACCGCGACCCGGCGCGTCCGCAACTCGGTCCCGTCGTCGCGCGTCATCGTGCTCACCAACTACGACGAGGACGACCTCGTCTTCAGCTCCATCCGGGCGGGCGCATCAGGCTACCTCCTGAAGGAGGTCACCGGCAGTCAGCTGACGAACGCCATCCGAACGGTCGCCGATGGCTTCTCGCTGATCTACCCGTCGGTCGCGCGCCGTGTCCTCGACGAGTTCGGTCGGTTGCGCGGGGGCGATCGTCCCGCGGGCGACGACGAGGGCTACAGCGATCTGACGGCGCGCGAGCGCGAGGTACTGAAGCTCGTCGCGAGCGGTCGCGCGAACAAGGAGATCGCGGCGGCGCTCGGCATCAGCGAGCGCACCGTGAAGACGCACATCTCCAACATCTTCAGCAAGCTCGAGCTCACCGACCGCACGCAGGCCGCGCTGTATGTCCACAACCGCGGACTCCTCGAGAAGGGCACGATCCACTGATCGCGCGCGCCGGACCATCAGACCGTAACGCTCTGCGTCTCTTGGTCCTCGGCGGCTCCGGAATGCTCGGCCACAAGCTCTGCCAGGTCCTCTCCGCTGATTTCGACGTGTCGGCCACCTTCAGGTCGGCGGGCACAGAGCTCCCGGAGATCTATGGCGCGACGCGGCCGATCGGAGGCGTCGACGCTCTTGCATTCGACTCGGTCGCCAAGGCGGTCGAGGTCGCACGGCCGGACGTTGTCATAAACGCGATCGGCATCGTCAAACAGCGCGCCACCGCGCATGATCCGGTCCTGAGCATCTCGGTCAATTCACTCTTCCCGCATCGACTCGCAACGCTCTGCCGGGCCTCGCACGCTCGACTCATCCACTTCAGCACGGACTGCGTCTTCTCAGGCCGGCGCGGCGACTACTCCGAGGACGACGATCCGGACCCGGTGGACCTTTACGGGCGCTCCAAGCTCCTCGGGGAGGTCGAGGGTGCGGGCATACTCACGATCCGCACCTCGATCATCGGCCGCGAGCTCGAGAACCTCACCGGACTCCTGGAATGGTTCCTCGGTCGGGCCGGCACCCGCGTTCCCGGATTCGCAAGAGTGATCTGGAGCGGGGTCACGACGAACTACCTGGCCAGCGTCGTCGGGAAGCTCGCCCAGACGAGCCCGGGAGTGGACGGCATCTTCCACCTGTCCGGACCCCCGATATCCAAATACGACCTGCTCATTGCTCTGAACGACGCCTTCGGCACGGCCACGACCGTGGAACCGGACGAGACCGTCGTCTCCGATCGCAGTCTCAACTCGGACCGCTTCTGGTCGCGGACCGGCCTTATGCGACCGACCTGGAATGACATGCTGTCCGAGCTCGCCGAAGATTCGAGGCTGTACCAGAGGAAAGTGAATGCTGGACGCTAAGCGCGTGCTGGTGACCGGTGGAACAGGTTCGCTCGGGCGGGCGCTCGTGCGCCGTTTGCTGTCGGGCGAGCTGGGAAAGCCAGCGAAGGTCGTTGTGTTCTCGCGGGACGAGGCCAAGCAGCACGAGATGCGCGCCGAGTGGAGCCGCCAGAAGGCACCGACGGAAGACGCCGCGTTCCGCGATTACAAGCGGGTCCTCGAGTTCAAGATCGGCGACGTCCGCGACTACGAGTCGATCTCCAGCGCGGTCCGCGAGGCCAACATCGTGTTCCACGCCGCCGCGCTCAAGCAGGTCCCCTCGTGCGAGTACGAGCCGATCGAGGCTGTGAAGACCAACGTCCTCGGGGCCGGGAACGTCGTCCGCGCGATCCTGAGCGAAGGGACAAACGTTGAGGTGGCGCTCGCGGTGTCGACCGACAAGGCGTGCAAGCCGGTCAACGTGATGGGTATGACGAAGGCGCTTCAGGAGCGCATCTTCATCAACGGGAACCTCGGGCACCGCGCGAAGTTCCTGTGCGTGCGCTACGGGAACGTGATCTCCTCTCGCGGGTCCGTCGTTCCGCTGTTCCTCGAACAGATCAACTCCGGAGGCCCGGTGACCGTCACCCTCGTGGAGATGACCCGCTTCCTACTCACCCTGGACAAAGCTGTCGACACGATCTTCGCGGCCCTTGTGACCGGCGAGCGGGGCGACACGTTCATTCCGCGCGTGCCGTCGGCCCGTGTCATGGACGTCGCGAAGGCGCTGGTCGGCGATCGCGAGATCAAGATCGAGATCATCGGTGTGCGACCCGGAGAAAAGGTGCACGAGATCCTCATCTCAGAGGAGGAGGTCTTCCGGACGATCGAACGCGGCGAGTACTACGTCATCCGTCCGATCCTGCCGGAGCTCAGCGGTCGCGTGACCGCTGCGCGCACGACCGAGTACTCATCGGGCGACGCGACCCTGGACCTCGCGGGCGTCGGGAGGCTCCTCGCGCTCGAGGATCGACTGAAAGTTCAGCGTGACCGTGTCCCAGTCATCGCCTTTCTGGATCGCGTCTCGCGCCGTCTCGCCCAGCTCGCGCGCGACGCGTCGGATCTCCCCAGACCCCCCGTTCGCCGCAAGGGCCGTGATCCGATCGATGGTCTCTTCTGGCCGGTCGATGTAGAGGAGCCCAGGAAGCGCACCGAACTCGGCCTCGAGCCCGGGCAGTCGCGTGGCGACGACGGCCTTTCCGTGCTCCATGTACTCGACTACCTTCGTAGGCACGAGATGCTCCATCGTCTCGTTGCGGTAGGCCGGTAAGAGACCGAAGTCCGCCCCCTCGATGAGACCGCCGACCTCGTCGACCGGGCGCTGGCCGGTCATGACGACCTGCCGCTCAAGTCCGCCCGCGGAGCGGATCCGCTGCAGCTCGTCGTAGAGCTCGCCGCTGCCCACGATGACCAGCCTGAGCCACGGGACCTCCCTGCCGCGCCGCGCAAAGTCCTGTACGAGCTCGCGAAGCCCCGAGAACGGGTACTG
>VBIL01000203.1 GCA_005879975.1 Chloroflexota bacterium | reverse complement strand
GACGCCGGTCTTGGTGTACTCGAAGAGGAAGGAGCAGCCCGACGCGCTGATGAAGAGGTGGGCGCCTCCCACTGCCACGCCGCTGCTCTGGCTGTACCCGCACTCCGCGACCATGTCGTTCGGCGCGATGTCGACGTCGATGTAGGGCGTCGCCGCGACGAGCGCTGCCGTGCCCTGTGCGTCGGCGTAGGTGTGGTAGTGGTAGATCCGCGTCCCGGCGTCGGAGCTGTACCAGATGGTGTCGTCCTGGCGGTCGTAGGCGACCTTGATCTCATTCTCATACGGAGGCACCGGTTGGAAGCCAGGGCGGTCAGTATTGGGATCGACCTTGAAAACGAGTGCCGCCGCTCCCGTCTTCTGCAGCAGGTACATCGAGAGGCCATCGCCGCCGATCGCCCAGAAGGCGTCGCGCCCGGCGTCGTACGACAACGTCATGATCCCTGACGCCGACCCCTGAATCGGAGTGTCCACCTGGCCCGCCGCGCCGGTCGTCCCGCCAGCGGGAGGCACGTTGATGCGGTGCAGGGTCGATCCCCCGTACTCCACGTGGTAGAGGTAATGCCCATCGAAGGCGACGCTGGGCGAGATGTTGCGCGGATACGGCTCCGCAATGACTACATCGGCGATGAGATCGCCTGGAGCGGCGGCCGCAGGCTGCGCCAGGGCGAGAGTCACCTGCAGGACGACCGGCGCGGCCATCGCGAGGAAGCGGATGTTGCGGATGGCCATCCGCGCTCTTGTCCGAAGGCAGCCCGTCACGCGCCCCATTACGCCCCGTCGGGATTGAGGCGCATTGGCCGATGGCGTGTCGTTCTCCCCTGTTCGCAGGCTTCGCGAGCACAGAAGACCTGCACGCTTCAACCCCGCGTCATGGCGTACTCAACCAGTCTCGGTCGAGTGCCGAACGAACAAGAAGGGGCACGAATCCGATCGCCACGATCAGCGGGTAGGCTCGGCCCGTGGGGAATCTTCGTGATCGCATCGCGGCACGCATCCGCGCATCCGGCCCCATCACGTTCGCGGACTTCATGGAAGCTGCGCTGTTCGATGCCAACGATGGCTATTACATGACGCGCGCGTCCCTGGGGTTCGAAGGTGACTACTTCACCTCGCCCGACCTCGGGCCGGCGTTCGGACGAGCGCTCGCGCGCGGCGTCGCCGATCTCTGGTCGCGTATGGGAAGGCCGCCGGTCTGGGATCTTGTCGAAGCGGGTGCCGGGCGTGGAATTCTCATGCGCGATCTGCTTTCCGCGCTGGAGCGCGAGCGATCCGATGCCGCGCGAGGCGTGCGCCCTGCGATTGTGGAGGTCTCGCCACGCATGCGCAGGCAGCAGTCGCTCGCGCTCGAGGGACGTGACCTGCGATGGGCGTCGGTCGCCCACAGCCTCGCACCCATCCAGGGTGTGCTGTTCGCGAACGAGGTCCTCGACGCCTTTCCGGTCCACGTGCTGACCCGGACGTCCGAAGGTGTGCGCGAGCTCTTTGTTGGCGAGGAGAGTGGGGCGCTCGTTGAGGTCCTACGCGCCCCGAGCCAGGATCTGCGCTGGCGCGTCCCCGAATCCGTGCCCGTCGGCGGCCGCTGGGAGATCAGCCCCGCGGCCGAAGGCTGGGTCGCGAGCCTCGCGGGCGCGCTGGTGTCGGGCTACATCATCTTCGTCGACTACGGAGGCCAGGAGGCCGACCTGCTGACGCGTGATGGCGCGGGCACGGTCCGCGGATTCGTTCGTCATCGCCTCGTCGCCGACCCGCTCGCCGAGCCTGGTCGTCACGATCTGACGGCGAGCGTCGACTTCACGGCGATCCGGCGCGCTGCGGAAGGCGCAGGTTTCCGCTTCGCTGGGTCGGGGACGCAGCGCGATATGTTGCTCGCCCTCGGGATCCGGGAGGCTACTGCGCGACCACCGGCCCCGATCGAGCAGCTGCGGGCAGCGAGCAGGCGTTCGGCGATCGACGCGCTGCTCGATCCGAACGGGCTAGGCGCTTTCAGGGTGGTCTGCTTTGCGAAGGATGCCCCGACGGATGGTCTCCGGATATTCGGCGCGACGAGCGCTACGGGTTCGATGCGATGAGCGCTTCGCCCAGCCGGGTCATCGCCGCGCGATCGCTGCCGTAGACGACGACGATGTACGTCCGGTGGGCCCAGACGAGGCTCTTCGGAGAGGTCGCGTAGTACAGCGCCGGGTGTCCGGCGAGCGTGAAACGCTCGACCCCGGCCTGCGAGTAGCCAGCCGCGAATTCGTCAAGGACCCCGGGGAGCGCTGCATAGGACGGCAGCAGCGAGAGGCTGAGGACGGCCATGTTCGCGGGATCGCCGTTTCGCGTCACCAACCGCAACGCCACGCCGGTGGCGATGCTGGTCACCTCCGGAGCCGAGACGAGTTCCTGCAGCTGCGTTCCGACTTCTGGGGGCGGGACGACGAGCTCATACCCC
>VBIL01000086.1 GCA_005879975.1 Chloroflexota bacterium | reverse complement strand
GTGTACGACGATCCGCGACTGGTGCGAGACGAGACGAGCGCCGCTCGGCTGGCGGCGGCGGTGGGGGCCGGTAGGGCCGCGCTCCTTCGCGGGCACGGCGCGGTGGTCGTTGCGTCCGACGTGATGAGCGCGTTGGCGCTCGCGCTCGAGCTGGAGGAGAGTGCGCATCGTCTCTGGCTCGCCTACGCGATCGGTGAGCCGAAGCCCTTCAGCGACGACGAGCTGTCGACGATCGCCTTGCAGCTCGGTGAATCGCGGGTCGTCACGAAGATTTGGTTCGACGCGATCGAGCGGGCGCGCCAGGCGGGCGTGCTCGGCGATCTCGAGATCACGCTCACCTGAGCCGCGCTCGGGCGTGGCGCCACTCGGGACTCGCGAGACGAGCCGGACGGCGACGGCGTTGGCCTCGGGATGTTCCAGTTTGTTGGCCTGGCCAGCTTGCTTGGCTACCCCGCGGCCGCTCTCGAGACGCCTCAAGGCCGCCCCGGACTGACGATCGGCGGACCTCGACCCGCGCGCGCCGGCTCGTGATACTCGCGGCGTGAACGTCGGGCTGCTCAGCCCCGGCGAGATGGGCTCCGCGGTGGCGTCGACCCTCCGGGAGTACGGCGCAACGGTGCGAACGTGTCTCGAAGGACGCAGCGCGCGCACGCGCGACCTCGCCGCACGCGACCGGCTCGAGGTCTCCCCGACGCTTGCCGATCTGGTGCTCGCCTCGGACTTCATCCTCTCGATCGTCCCGCCGGCGTCGGCACTCGAGGTTGCGCGCGGTGTGGCCGCTGCCCTCCGCGCGACGGGGGCGCGCCCAATTTATGTCGACTGCAATGCCGTCGCGCCTTCAACGGTGCGCGCGGTCGCCGCCACGGTGGGGTGCGAAGTCGTGGACGTGGGCATCATCGGTTCGCCCCCCCGCGGCCAGGGAACGACGCGCTTCTACGCGTCGGGTCCGCAGGCGGAGCATCTCGACCTCCCCGGTCTCGACGTACGTCCCATAGGTCAGGAGATCGGGACCGCCTCCGCGCTCAAGATGTGCTACGCGGCACTGACCAAGGGGTTCACCGCGCTCGCGACGGAGCTGCTGGTCGCGGCGCAGCTCCTCGGCGTGAACGACGAGCTCGCGAAGGAGCTCGCCGATAGCCAGGCTCAGCATCACGCCACCATGGCCCGGCAGATCCCGCGCATGCCAAGCGTGGCGCATCGCTGGATAGGCGAGATGGAAGAGATCGCGAAGACCTTCGCCGAGCTGGGTCTGACGCCACGCATCCTCGAAGGCGCCGCGGACCTCTACCGCTTCGCCGCGAGCACAGCCGTTGGTGCGGAGCGCCCGGAGACGCGCGACATGCGCCGCGGGCTCGACGAGACCATCGAGGCGCTCGCGCGCGCGGCGGAGGAGCCGGCGGGGACCAGGTGAACCCGACCGACGAGAACGTGCGTGAGTCCGACGAAAGCCGCGAAAGCTACCGCGAGTGGCTCTCCGGTCCGGAGTCGTTCCTCGCGGCCGTCGCGCGTCACGAAATGGCCGTCGGCCAGATCCTCCAGGTCGGCGCCGGCGGCGATGTTGATCTGGCGGATGCCGGCGCGAAGCTGACCATCGCGGCGACAGAGGATGGCTTCCGCGTCGACGGCCTCAAGCGCGGTCCGGGGATCCTGCGTCTCGGTCGTTATCGGCTACGGCTCTCCCACCAGAACGCTCCGGCTGTGGTGATCCTCGATCCCGACGCGGCTCGCTCGGCGCTCGCGCCGCGATGGTATCCATACGATCCTGCCTACCGCTTCATCGTGGCCCTCGAGGCCGACGCGCAGAAGATCGCCCTCGGTTCGACGCGCACACAGGATCGGGCCGCCGAACGCGTGGGATGGTTCTCCTTCACGGTGGACGGGCGTGACTGCCGAGTGGCCGCGACGAGGCTGCTCGAGCCTGGTGTGCCGGCGGACTCGCTACAGATCTTCTTTCGGGATCGGACGAGCGGGCGCGAGACATACGAGCTCGGCCGTTACCTCGATATCGAGCCATTCGAGGGAGGCCGCCACGTCGTCGACTTCAATCGCGCGTATAACCCGGCCTGTGCGTACTCGCCGCACTACAACTGTCCGGTGCCGCCCTCTGAGAACCGACTTCTCATCGCCATCAAGGCGGGGGAGATGACTCCGCGCTGAGCATGCCGGACGACGTCACCTGCGACCCGATCCAGCCGGCGATGAGCTCGGCTGCCTCCGCCTCGTGGCCCGCGTACATGTGATCCGCCCCAGCGATCATCGCCCCGTTGAATCTCCCGGGGAGCAGCGTGGCCAGCTGGTCGAGCTCGGCCTGTCCGCCGACGTCGACCTCTTCGGTGCCGTAGATCCCGAGCACCGGATAGGGGATATTCCGCAGCCGCTGCGCGCGCTCTCCGATCGCCGCGCGCGAGAGTAGGCTCGCCGCGCTCAGCCGTCCGAAGGTCAAGCCTGGCGCCCCGAGATCGTCGATCAGGTCCTCCGGCCTCCCCTCGTCGACCGCGCGTTTCGCCCGTGCGAGCAGGCCAGGATCAAGAGGGCGCGAAGCGCCGCGGAGAGGAAGTGATGCCAGGACGACGCCAGCCAATCTCGGGTCATGGATCTCGGAGGCATACAGCATCGCCTTGATCGCGCCGAGGCTGTGACCCAGCAGAACGATACGGCTCGCGCTGCCGCTCGCCGCGACCTCGATCCACGCTGCGATGTCCTTGGTCGCGTCTTCGAGCCGCTCGAACCACGAGCCGCCGAGCACGCGCGGGCCCGAACGCTGGAGCAGCGCGGTGGCCACGCCAGCGCCACGGTTGTTGCCGGCGACGATGGTGTAGCCCGAAAGCTCGAGCGCGCGTCCGACCCGAACGTGCGTTTGCCGGAACACCGTGCTCGTGACACCGTGCGTGTAGACGATGGTGATGTCCGCAGAAGCCGGTCCGTAGCGGACGCCCTCGAGCAAGATCCCGTCCTCGGTGTAGGTGTGAACGAGCTCCTCCACGCTATGCGGCGGGAGCCGCGGCTTCCTCGCGTACGGCATCGGCGCCGGGCCGATGAGAGCGAAGGGCGTCAGCGGTCAAATGGTCTTACCATTCCGGCACAGGCTCCTGTGCGGAGGTGACGCGATGCGTCGTGCCGTCGGTCTGTCACTCGCGACCATTCTCATGGCAGCGGCGTGCGGCGGGACCGGCCAACCGGCGTCCGCACCGAGCCCCTCGCCCGGAGCCTCGGCGGCGCCACCGCCACCGGTCCACCTCGAAGTCTCCTACAGCAACATCATCGGCGACGAGCTGCCGCTCTGGGCGACGAAGGAAGGCGGGTTCTTCGAGAAGAACGGTCTCGACGTGAACCTCTCGAATATCGCGAGCGCGCAGGGCATACCAGCCGTGCTCGCTGGTCAGGTCACGTTCGCGCAGGTCGGCGGGTCTGAGGTGCTGGCCGCCGTCGCGAACGGCGCCGATCTCGTCGTGATCGGTCAGCTCGCCGGCGTATATCCGTTCGTTCTCGAGGTCGCTGCCGATATCAAGACCGTGAACGATCTCAAGGGAAAGAAGATCGGCGTCTCCAGCCCGGGGTCGTCCTCGGACATCGCAACTCGCGTCGCGCTAAAGAAGATGGGCCTCGATCCGGACAAGGACGTGTCCATCCAGGCGGTCGGCTCAGCGGCGAACCGAACGGCGGCGCTGTTGAGCGGAGCGATCCAGGGCGGGGTGTCGCAGCCACCGGACTCACTGACCCTCGAGGCGAAGGGCTTCCACGTGCTCTACGACCTCGCTTCGCAGAAGCTCCCTTCGGCGAACACCTCGGTCGCGGTGCGTCGCTCGTACATCACCTCGAGCAAGGACGTTGTCCAGCGGTATGTCGACTCGATCGTCCAGGGGACCAAGAGGCTGAAGTCGGACAAGGCGTTCGGCGTCGGCGTCCTCAAGAAGTACTTCAACTCGACCGACGATGCCGCGATGAGCACGACGTACGACTTCTACGCCCTGACCGTCGCGCCGTCCCAGCCGTTCGCGAAGCCTGAAATGTACGTCGACGCGCAGGCGACCCTTGGCGCGAGCGACGCAAAGGTGAAGGCCTTCGACATCAGCAAACTCCTCGACGCCACCTTCGTCCAGAGCGCGATCGATCGGGGCCTCGACAAATAGGTTGACGACCCCGGTCTCGACCGGGCGCGACGTTCCCGCCGCTCCAGGACGGCCGCCCTCGTTGGAATGGGGCTCGGACGTTGTCGCCGAAATGCTGCGTCGCCTCGCGATTCCCTACATCGCTCTAGAGCCAGGCGCATCATTCCGCGGCCTTCACGACAGCATCGTCAACTACCTCGGTAACGAGGCGCCCTCGATGATTCTGTGCAACCACGAAGAGGTGGCCGTCGCGATCGCGCACGGCTATGCGAAATTCACGGGCCGCGCTATGGCTGCGGCGGTCCATAGCAACGTGGGGCTGATGCACGCGAGCATGACCATCTTCTGTGCGTGGTGTGATCGCGCGCCCGTACTGGTGCTCGGGGGCACGGGTCCGATGGACGCGACCGCGAGACGGCCGTGGATCGATTGGATCCACACCGCCTATGCCCAGGGTGAGCTCGTCCGGAACTTCACCAAGTGGGAAAACCAGCCCGCGAGCGTCGGCGCGATGCCGGAGGCGCTGCTGCGCGCGTGGCAGATCGCTCACCTCGAGCCGCGTGGACCGGTATACATCTGTCTGGACGTGGGACTGCAGGAACAGAGGATCGCGGCGCCGGTCGCGATTCCCGACCTGGCGGGGGTCGCTGCTCCATCGCTCGCCGCTCCGGACGCCGACGTCATCGAGCGTGCTGCCGCTCTGCTCGCGCGCGCAGAACGCCCCCTCATCATGCTCGGCCACACGGGCGATGACTGGAACGACGTAATCGCACTCGCGGAGTCGCTCGGTGCGGCGGTGGTCACGGACCGGCTCAGTCCGGCAGCTTTCCCTACCGAGCATCCCCTTCACCAGGGGACCGCGCGCACAGAGTCCAATGCCGCGGTCGTCGAGGAGATCCGTGCGGCCGACCTGATCCTCGCGATCCAGAAAGTCGACGTGGCCGGCGCGCTCCGCGAACGACGTGGAGATCAGGTCGAGCTGATCGATATCTCAGTCGAGCCGTATGCGACACGCTCATGGTCTGCCGACTACCAGGCGCTTCCACTCGCTGACGTCGCCATCACTGCGAACGCGAGCCTGGCGGCGTCCGCGCTCCGGGAAGCCGTCGCGCGTGCGCTGGCCGATTCCCCGGGCGCCCGCCGACGGGCCGAGGAGCGCGCGCGTGCCGCGGGCGATCGGTCGCGGAAGCGCCGTGGCGAATGGACCGCTGCCAACCAGAAGCGAAGCGCGGATCGACCGATCCACCTCGCCCGCGCGATCGCCGAGCTGCGCGCCGCGCTGGGCGAACGGGCACGGGAGACCGTCGTGGCCCAGGGACCGCTTGCACCGTGGCCCGCCGCGACGTGGGAGTTCGTAAAGCCCAAGAGCTACCTGGGCGCGGACGGTGGTGCCGGCGTGGGATCCGGCACCGGGATCGCGGTCGGCGCGGCGCTCGCCGCTCGCGGCACCGGTCGGCCGGTCGTCGCGGTCGTGGGCGACGGCGAGATGCTCGCGGCCCCGACGGCTCTCTGGACCGCGGCGCACCACGAAATACCGGTGCTCTTCCTCGTCGCGAATAACCAGAGCTATTACAACGACGAGGAGCACCAGGATCACGTCGCCCGGGTCCGTGCCCGCCCGCCTGAGAACCGCTGGATCGGCCAGCGCATGGACCGCCCGGCCGTCGACTTCGCTGGATTAGCGCGCGATCTCGGTGCCGAGGGATTCGGGCCGATCGACGACCCGGGCGACCTCGCCGCGACGCTGCGCCGAGCGGTGAAGGCGCTCGACGAAGGCCGCCCGGCGCTCGTCGACGTGCGGATCGTGCCGCGATGAGCATCGGCCTTCAGCACGTCGGCATCCGGTTCCGTGCGGGCGTTGAGGCACTCCGCGACGTGACCCTCGAAATCGGGCGGGGTGAGTTCGTCGCCGTTGTTGGGCCGAGTGGCTGCGGCAAATCCACACTGCTGAGCGCCATCGCGAACCTGCTGGATCCAGCGGACTGCGAGGTGGTCGGCGGGATCCTGGTCGACGGCGCGGCTCCGGGCACGAAGAGCCGCCGCGAGCTGAACCTTGGCTACGTGTTCCAGCGCGACGCGCTTCTCCCGTGGCAGACCATCGAGCAGAACGTCCAGCTCGGCCTCGTCATCCGCGGCGTCGAACCCGGTGTCCGGCGGGAACGGTCGCGGGCCATGCTCGATATGGCCGGGCTTACGGGTTTCGAGCGTTACTACCCGCATCAGGTCTCAGGTGGGATGCGCCAGCGCGCCGCGCTGATGCGGACGCTCGCCTACGACCCCCAGGTCATCCTGATGGACGAGCCGTTCGGAGCGCTCGACGCGCAGAACCGGATGCTTCTCCAATCCGAGCTGCTCCGCATCTGGCAGGCGTCGCCACGGACGATCCTCTTCGTGACGCACGACCTTGCGGAAGCCATCGTTCTCGCCCAGCGCGTGGTGGTCCTTTCGCGAAGGCCCGGTGCGGTGAAAGCCGTCTACGACATCGCGCTCCCGTACCCGCGCGACGCCTTCGCGCTGCGGGGCTCCGCGGAGTTCGGCCGCCTCGAGACCACCATCTGGCAGGCGCTCCGCGACGAGTTCCGTGCGACGCTCCCCGATGCCGTCGTCGCGTGAATCGCACCTGGTCGCTCGCGCTCCGGAGAGCGGCTCTGATCGCAGCGATCTTCGCGCTCTGGGAGCTTGTGACCGGGGGATTCGGCCTCGACCTGGTGCTCACGAGCCCGGCGATCCTGGCGCGTCCATCGAGCGCTATCGCTGAACTGGGTCCGTATGCGGCGTCGGGCCAACTCGGGCGCGACCTCTCGACGACGTTGATCGAGGCGATGGTGGGCCTCGTCCTCGGCATTCTCGGCGGAGCTGCACTCGGGCTCACGCTGGGCTACTGGCGTCGCGCGTCCGAGCTGATCGAGCCGGTGCTCGTCTCGCTCAACTCGTTGCCACGGATCGCCGTCGCGCCGATCCTCCTGCCGTGGCTCGGCCTGGGCATCGCATCCAAGATCGCGCTCAGCTTCTTCACAGTGTTCTTCGTCGTCTTTTTCAACACGTATCTAGGCGTCAGGTCCGTCGAGCCGGAGCTGGTAAAGGCCGTCCAGGTGATGGGCGGAGACCGGATGCATCTCGCGCGTTTCGTCGTGCTGCCCTCCGTCTTCACCTGGATCTTCGCCGCACTCCGGACGAGCGTGAGCTTCGCGCTGACAGGCGCGGTCGTCGGTGAGTTCGTCGGCGCGTCAGCCGGCCTGGGCTACCGCCTGAACATCGCCGCGGGCCTGCTCGATACCAAGCGCGTGTATCTCATCCTGCTCATCCTCATGGTCTTCGCTGTCACACTGGTCGAGATCGCCAAGCGCGTGGAGGCACGGCTGCTCCGCTGGCGTCCCTCCGCGGTGCTGGCCGGGTAGGGGGAAAGAGATGCGTCGATCCTTCGTCGCGCTGCTGGTGAGTGCCATTGCGTTCGCTGCCTGCGCCGGCCCCGCGGCCACATCGCCGTCGCCATCGCCGTCGTCCTCCGCGCAGGCGACACCCAAGCCCCCCAAAGACAAGGTCACGCTGACCGGGATCAACTCGACCGAGCTCAATCTCCCGACGCTGGTCGCGATCGCGAAGGACTATTTCGGCGAGGAGAACATCGAGCTTGAGACGTTCGTGATCGGCTCGAGCGGGACGCTCCGGCAGGGGATGATCGCGAAGCAGTACGACTTCGGCCTCTACGCATTCGTGCACGTGCCCATCGCGCGGCTCGCGGGGTCGCCATTCAAGTCGATCATCGAGCTACACGACCAGGAGATCTTCGGCCTCGTTGTGCGCACGCAGCTCAAGGATCAGGTGAAGACGGTCAAGGATCTCAAGGGCAAGAAGATCGGCTTCACGACACCCGGGTCCGGCACATGGGCGCTCGGCAACGTGTACTTGAAGAAGGCCGGACTCGACCCTGAGAAGGATGCCGAGCTCGTGTCGCTCGGCGGCGACAACGCGGTCTTCTACACCGCCCTTCAGTCCGGGCGGGTGGATGCGATCGTCTCATTCGAGCCGATCGCCGAGAAGGTCATCTCCGACAACGTGGGTTACTTCCTACTCGACATCTACGCGTCCGGGCAGCACCGTGACCAGATCGGTTCGGACAAGGCCGCGGCGCTGCACCTCGTCACGCGCGAGGATGTGCTCTCGAGCAAGCCGGATCTTGTGAAGCGGATGGTCAACGTCCAGAAGAAAGGTCTCGACTTCATCCGCGCGAACACCGCGTCGGCGATCGCCGACCTCATCATGGGGAACACCACGTCCGCGGCGCAGTTCCAGGGGTTCGACAAGGCCCTCGTCGCCAAGGTCATCGATCACATCAGATCGGGCTTCGGGACCGGATGCATAAGCAAGTCCGGCTTCGACACCGAGATGAAGATTGCGACGGACTACAAGCTCGTGTCGGGGCCGATCACCTTTGAGCAGTTCGCCGACACGACCTTCGCCGGAGCCTGCTGAGCGGATTGACCATGGCTCGCAATGGTCATACCATTCAATTTCTCCGCCAGTTGGCTCCCTTGGGAGGAGGCTCGCATGGCCACGATCGAGGCTGACGTCCGGCGCACCTCCAAGAAGACCGAGCTACGCGACCCGAAAGGGCCGCGCGCGCCGAAAGAAGCTTTGCGCTCGTTGCCGGAGACGATCGCTTGGCTGCGCCGCGAAGGCCTCCTTATGGAGACGGACGTCCCGGTCTCGGGCGACCTCGAGCTCACAGGGATCCAGAAACACTTCGACGGCAGCTACCCGATCCTGTTCAACAACGTCAAGGGCTACCCGCACGTCCGCGCGATCACGAACTTCTTCGCGAACATGGACATCGTCGATCGCCTGTTCGGATGGGAAGACCGCACCGCGCGCACTCGGAAACTTGCCCATTCGCTGACGCACGCGATCCCGAGCGAAGAGATCGGCCACGACGAGGCCCCTGTCCAGCAAGAGGTCATTACCGACGACCTCGACGTGAACAAGTACATCTTCCCAATCCGCCACACCCACCTCGAATCTGAGATCACGATCGGTTCGGGGAACAGCGTCGTGGTGGGCGACAAGTTCTGGGGCGGCAGCCACATCGGCTACAACCGGATGAACTTCCGGTGGGGCAACATCGGCACATTCCAGATCTCGCCCGGCTCGCACATGTGGCAGGTCATGACG
>VBIL01000202.1 GCA_005879975.1 Chloroflexota bacterium | reverse complement strand
CTTTGTGACTGAGCCGACGGGCAGACTCGAACTGCCGACCGGCGGTTTACGAAACCGCTGCTCTACCAACTGAGCTACGTCGGCTAGGAATGCCGCGGATCGAGTTTACTTCCTCGAGTCGCTGAGGACGCCAACGTGAGCGGAGTGATGCCTCGGCGCGCATCAGTTGGGGACGATCACGGCCCGAGCGAATTCGCCGTTCAGCAGCGCCTGATATGCGTCGTTGATCTCCGTGAGGCGGTAGCGTCGGGCCAGGAGTCGGTCGATCGGGAGACGTCCGCGGCGGTAGAGCGAAATGAGCCGAGGGATATCGGCGAAGTGCCGCGTCGACCCATAGATGCTGCCCTTGAGCGACTTCTCCTGCGTCACGAGCTCGACGACGTTGAGTGATACCTCGGCGTCCGCGCGTGGCAATCCCACCGCAACGGCGGTGCCGCCGCGGCGGAGCGCCTTGACCGCCTGTGCGAGGAGCGCGCTGTTGCCGATGCACTCGAACGCGAAGTCGACACCCTCGCCTGTCAGCTCGCGCACTGATGCGACGAGATCGCCCCGACCGTCCAGGACGTTGGTCGCGCCGAGCTCCTGCGCGAGCTCAAGCTTCTTCGTCACAAGATCCACGACGATGATCGGGTCCGCGCCGGCGAGCCTGGCCCCCATTACCGCCGAGAGGCCAACGCCGCCGGCTCCGACGATGAGCGCACTTGTCCCAGGTCGGAGTGCTGCCGTGTTGATCACCGCGCCCACACCGGTCATGACCGCGCAGCCGACCACGGCGGCGATGTCCAAAGGAACCTCGACTCCGATCGGCAGCAGGCTCATCTCGGGCACGACGGCCCGCTCGGCAAAACACGACACTCCGAGGAAGTGCTTCACCTCGCCAGACCTGCCGCGTAGCCGGCTTGTGCCGTCGGCCAGCGTGCCGTTGGCGCGCATTCCGCGCGAGGCTGAGCACAGCGCGGGCTTGCCGATGCTGCAGTAGTCGCAGCGGCCACAGCCCGCTCGCCACAGTAGGACTACGTGATCGCCTTGTTTGACGCGAGTGACGTCGGGGCCGACCTCCTCGACTACTCCGGCGCCTTCGTGACCGAGGACGGCCGGCAATGGGGTGGTCAGGTCCCCGCTCACGAAATGCCAGTCGCTGTGGCAGACGCCCGCGGCGGCGATCCGCACAAGCACTTCGCCGGACCGCGGCGGATCGAGCACGAGATCCTCGACCACGAACGGCGTGCGCGGCGCGTGGAGTACGGCGGCCTTCACCCGACTCTCACCTGATTTGCCAGGTCCCTCCCCGCGGTCGCGCCGCACTATACGCGCCGGGAACTGAACATCTCAGGATCACCCGACCATGACGCGATACTCTGCAGAACTCCCGAGCGCTGGATTCGTCGCGCGCGGTGCCGGCTACGGGTTCGTTGACACCGTGACGGTGGCGTTGATGCCGAGATCCGGCAGCCCTCCCCGACCGTCGATGCGCGGAAGGAAGGAAACCTTGTACGTTCCGGGCTGGGACGGCACGCGGAAGTGCACGACGAACCAGCCCACCTGACCCGGCCCGACATAGGGTGTCGATTGGACGCCCGCGCTGGTCCCGTCCGCGAGGGCGAGCGACGCCTGCGCCCCATCGATGCCCCGATACCAGCCGACGGAGCCGGTGTTGCGGAGCGCGACGACCCACTCCGCGGTCCCGTTCGGGCTCGCTGTCGGGTATGGGCCTTGCGATTCGAATGTGGCGCCGTAGGCGCTGAGCGGCGGAAGCTCGAACGTGGCGCGTGCGAGCCCCGGTTCGGACGGCGTAACGGCCAAAGTTACGGCCTTGGATACTTGGTCGAGCGTCGAGCGGAGCTCGGCCTCGATCTGTGCCGTCAGCTCTGGCGGCATCGAGAGCACCGCAGCCACGAGAACTCCCAGGCCAAAGCCACGCGATAGCACGCGGCCCCAGCGCACGGGGGGAACGGCCCGACCCGGCGCCTTGGGCGCGCGCGGCACGGCGGCCGGCTTGGCGGGAGCGACCGCTTTGACCTTGGCGGCGCGGACACGCGGCGGACGTGGGACGTGCGGCGTCGGGACGCGTACGCGCGGCGGCGCTGGGAGATGTACGCGCGGCGGGCCTGGGATGTGTACACGCGGGCGGATGCTCGCCAGGCCCCCCGCAGCAACGGTGGCGCGATCGAACGCCGACCTGAGTACGGACAGATCGACACGGTCCAGTACCG
Organism: Chloroflexota bacterium; assembly: GCA_005879975.1. Taxonomy (GTDB): domain Bacteria; phylum Chloroflexota; class Limnocylindria; order P2-11E; family P2-11E; genus 3-1-20CM-2-70-9. The sequence goes on along the minus strand of VBIL01000202.1, from coordinate 189 downwards.
CGCGGGCCTCGGCGACGATCTCATCCAGGCGGAGGTCTTCGAGGTGTCGGTCCTCAAGCCACGAGCGCGCGGCGATCACGACGCGGTAGTCCTCGATGTGGAGCTCCTCGATGAAAGTGCGCACGTCCTCCGCGATCTCGATCGCCGATTCAATGACGAGCGACGTGTCGATCAGTGGAAGCTTGCGCG
>VBIL01000085.1 GCA_005879975.1 Chloroflexota bacterium | reverse complement strand
GCGCTCGTATCTCGAAGCACGAGGACCCACCAGTCAGCCCCGACCAGGCGCGTGCCGGCGATAAGCCGCGTTTCGCCGCCTAACGGATCCACCACGCCGACGCGCGTGACGCGCTCGGTCGAACCGAGGAGCTGCACGAAGGGGCTATCCCTCAGGTCGCGCAATGGGAACGCGGTCGGGCCGCGCGCTCGGCCGAGAAGTAAGCGTCGCCCGTTAAGGAGATAGGCATCGTCCCCCGGACCGAGGAAAGGTGCGGAAAATTCGGCGAACGTCCGGGCCAGGTCGAGCTCCGCCTCGATCGTCGCCGACGCCAGGTTGTAGCGGGTCTGCAGGTCCCGCCCGCCGCTCGCCGGTATGGTCGCGGAGAGGACGACCCGGGAAGGCGCGTCCGCGGTACCGGGAAACGCGTCGCTGAAACCGATCTCGACGTTGAAGACCTGCCGAAGCGAGGGGATCGAGCTACGTCCGAGGTTGGATAGACGCTGCCCGACTTGGCCGCTACCGGCGGGCGATGCCGCGACGATCGTGGCGTCGCTGATGGAGTCCGCCTGTCCGCGAACCGCGATGTCGGTGCTCAGGACATTTCGGGCGTAGAGCAGTCGCACAGAGTCGGCGAACGCTTGTAGCGTCGCGGTGTCGCCCTGTTGCACCGCCAAACTCAGCGGGCTGGCGTCGGGCCGGGGTTGGACTGCCAGCGCCGCGAGCGTGTCCCGGATCAGCTGGGTGCGGTCGTTGAAGTTGCTCGTGACCGCGTCGGCCGCGCGCGTGGCACTCTCAGCCTGCGCCGCAGCAAAGCGTGCGCGGGTGTCGTTCTCCGACGCTTGCCCGAGGATGAGCACTGGCAGCGCGACGAAGAGCGCGACGGCGGCAACGACCAGCCAGGACCGGCTGAGGATCGCATCGGTCCGGGTTCGCTCGCCCTTCCCCACGGCCCGGCTGGCCATGCCGGGATAGTGGGGGCGGCGTCAAGCGCACTCTCGCGATCGCTCTCGTGCGCGGCCGAGTGTCAGAGCGCCATCAAGGGCACGCGTCGAGCCGCCAAGCGAGTCGCGGTCGGCTAGGCTCGCCCGCTCATGCGGCGTGGAGATTCGCGCGTATTACTGATCGGCGCCGCGCTAATGATCGCCACCGGTCTCCTCGACTACCTGACACCCGCGGAGGTCGACTTCACGCCGTTCTACATGCTCCCCGTCGTGCTGACCGCCTGGGTGCTCGGTTGGAAAGCCGGGTTGGCATTTGGCATGGTCGGGGCGGCCACCGAATTCATCGCTGACGATGTCATGCGCGGCCTCGTCCTCGCCACCGCGCTCTGGAACGGTCTCTCGCGGATCGGTGTCTTCTTCGCGCTGGCCTTCGTCACTGATCGCTTCCATCTCGAGCGGATCGCAAAAGAGTCCGCCCACGACCGCGAACGTCTTCGCTGGGAGGCGGTCGACGCAGAGCGCAATGCGGTCCAGCGAGTGCTGATTCGTGAGTTCCCGCGGCCGCTGCGCGCACTCGACTGGTTCGCCCGGACCTTCGAGGACTCGCTCGTGCGTCACTCCACAGACGCGATGCGTACTCAGTTCCGAGCGCTTCGCCACCACATTCAGGAAGTGACGTTCTTGGGGACCGATCTAACGGCCCTCGGGCGTCTTGACGGCCGAGCCCTTCATCTCGAGCGGAGGCGGGTCGACCTCGGGCAGATCCTGACGGAGGCGGCAGACGCATCGCCGGCTCGAGCCCGCGTGCTCCTGAGCCTGACGAATCAGCCGCTGACGCTCGTCGCCGATGCCGACCGGCTGCGACACGCCTTCGCCTGTTTGATCGATCGCTGCCTGGAGCTGTCTCCTCACGACGATGTGACGGTCCTGGCTAGGATCTCTGCGGACGAGGCGGCAGTCGAGGTCAACTGCCGAGCGCGCGAAGTCGAGGAAGCCGACGTGGAGTTACCCCGGCTGCTTGTGGCAGGGAACGGTGGCCGCCTTGTCTTAATCGCCCGCGGGGCGGCGCGCGGCTCGTTGGTCACGGTCCACCTCCCGCTCGATCCCGATTTGCAGAAACGGCCGGCCGAGGAAGGGACGGCGGGGATCACGGTCGCCGACTGAGCCGGGCTAGGTGAGGTTGTTCCCGATGTTGCTGAAGAGGTTCGAAATCTGGTCGCGCAGGAAAATCATCGCCACGATCACGGCAATGGCAATGATCGCAAGGATGAGCGCGTACTCCACGAGGCCCTGGCCCTGCTCGTCGGCGTAGAAATTCTTCATCGCGTCGTGCCCCCAAGCTCTCGAAGACTTCATCTGAAGTCGTAACAACCAAAGGGGGCCGCTCGTCTCCCCCGATCGGGTGAATGCCGGCTCTGTGCGAGGTCTAATAACGCGCGCAGTCTGAAGCTCCGTAATCGTCGAAGCCGTTCCTATACGGAAGTAGGTCGCGACAAAACCGTGCAGCGGCCCGTTACTCCTCGCGAACCCGTGAAAGGTAAGCCACGCGTGTTGGTTGTCGAGGACGACGCAGACACCTTGGCGGCGGTCGCCACCACGCTCCGAGACGAGGACGAGTTTCAGGTGTGGGTCGCCAGGGACGGGGAGCAGGCCCTCGAGGTCGCCGACGAGCTCGGCTTCGCGGCGGATGTGGTCATTCTGGACCTGGATCTCGGCCCGGGCATGCGCGGCGATCAGTTCGCGGCGGAGTACCGGCGCCGGGCGAAGCGGTCTGCGCGAATCGTGGTGCTAAGCGGCGTGCGCGCGGCGTATGAGATCGGGCGCGCGATGCGCGCGGCGGCCACATTACCGAAGCCGTTCGATGCTGACGAGCTCACTCGGACGATCAGGATCCTGACCGCCGGGAGCGAAGAGAGGTCCGCGGCGGGTTAGGGCTGCTGCGCCCGCCCGCGTGGATTGGCGGCGGCGCAGAATATCCGCTCGCAAGAGTCAGCTGCGGGGAGGACGACACACATGCAAAAGATCACCACATTCCTGTGGTTCGATGACCGAGCCGAAGAGGCGACGAAGTTCTACGTGTCGCTGTTCAAGAATTCGAAGATCACGAACGTAAGCAGATACACGGAAGGATCGCCCGGACCGGCTGGCAAGGTCATGACTGTGGCGTTCGAGCTCGACGGTCAGCAGTTCGTCGCGCTCAACGGCGGGCCGCAGTTCCCCTTTACAGAGGCGATCTCGCTATTGATCAATTGCGAGACACAGCAGGAAGTGGACGAATTGTGGGAGAAGCTCTCCGCAGGTGGAGAGAAGAGCCAGTGCGGCTGGCTGAAGGACAAATACGGTCTGTCATGGCAGGTCGTCCCCACGGCTCTCAACAGAATGTTGGCGGACAAGGATCCTGAAAAAGCACAGCGGGTCATGCAGGCGATGCTTCAGATGAGCAAAATCGACGTGGCGGAGCTCGAGCGCGCTCGGGACGATAAGGCCGAGGTGAATCAAGAAGCGCGATCTCGCTGAGGTAGCGACTGGCGGTCCCGACCGGATTCGAACCGGCGATCTCGTCCTTGACAGGGACGTATGCTAGGCCGCTGCACCACGGGACCGGTCGTGAAGAAAGCGCGTTTTGCGCTCCCCTCGTTCCCCATTATGAAGAAAAAGAGGCGGCGAGTGCGCTTCCTTTCACTCGCCGCCCCGCCGGTGTGGCCGAACTGATCGCTAACTCGCCGCGAGGAGCCTTCCTCGAAGGTTCCGGTGCCCCATCCGCATCTCGCGGGTGACCTCGTTCGCGATGTGGCTGGTCCGCACGAGTCCGCCGAGCGTCAAATCGAGTCCGATCTCGCGCAACTCCTCATAACCGAGACCGCGGTAGAGCTTGTTCGAAGCGACGTAGCACATCTCGTCATACAGGAGTGGCCACTCCACGGAGCGCCGCGAAAAGCAGAACGAGATGAAGTCGATCGCTACCTGTGCGATCCGTTCTTCGAGCACTCCTTTCTCCCCCTCGCCGAGCTGGACCGGCGCATCATCGGCAGGTCACCCACGTTGGACAAGGCTCTCTGTCCACGAAGTTCTCCACAGAGTTCTCCACACGAGCGAACCATGGAATCCACAACCTCATCCACAAGTCGTGACGATCATCGCGACCTGTGTCCGCTGAAGCGACGACGCTCGTTCACCTCACGCGCGCTCGCGCGATCGAGTGCGTCCTTTCCGAACTTGGCGCGAACTGCATCTAACGCGGCATTGAGCCGCGCGTGACGGGCGCCGTCGAACAATCCGAGCTGCTCGCCTTCGCTCAACCCCGAGACCGAGACGCCGATCAAACGAACGGGGCTGGTCCGGCCGGCGTCGCGATCCTCCGCGAGCGCGTCGCGAAGGAGCTGTCGCGCGATGCGATAGATCGTGAGGTCGTCGTTGGTGGCCTCGCGAAGCGTGCGTTGGCGTGTCCGCGTTTCGAAGGGCGCGACTCGGAGCGTCATCGTGATCGTTCGACCGCGGAGCGCGTCCTCCCGCAGGCGCCGGCCGACGCCCTCGGACAGCAGGAGGAGTGTCGACTCGATCTTCGCCGGCTCCAACGTGTTCTCGTCGAAGGTGTGCGAATGGCCCACTGACTTGGGAACGTGTTCAGCGGTGACCGGACCGTCGTCGATCCCGTTCGCGCGCTCCCAGATGGCGGTCCCGTGCTCTCCCAGCCGCGTTTCAAGGGCCGTACGGTCGAATACCGCGAGCTGGCCGATCGTGCGCAGATCCCAACCCGCGAGCACTTCGCGGGTCTTGGGGCCTACGCCCCAAAGGCGCTCGAGCGGGAGGGGCGCGAGGAAGGCCGCTTCACCGCCGGCGGGTACGACGACCAGCCCGTCGGGTTTGCGCAGGTCCGACCCCACCTTCGCGCAGAGCTTGTTCGTGGCTACGCCGACCGAGACGACGAGCCCGCAGCGCGAGCGGACCGCGCGCTTGATCTCCCTGGCCATCTCGACCGCGCCGCCGAACAGATGCTCGGTCGCGGTCACGTCGAGAAAGGCCTCGTCGAGCGAGATCGGCTCGACCAGCGGCGTTTGTTCCTGGAAGATCGCCATGACCGCATCGGATGCGTCGAGGTAACGATCGAAGTTGCCAGGCACATAGATCCCGTCGGGACAGAGCCGTCCGGCGATCGCGAGGGGCATGGCCGAGCGGACGCCGAATGCGCGCGCCTCGTAGGACGCCGCCATCACCACCCCTCGCTCGTTCGGGCCGTCCCCGCCGACGATCACCGGCTTGCCGCGGTACTCGGGGTGGTCGCGCTGCTCGACGGACGCGTAGAAGGCGTCGAGGTCGCAGTGCAGAATGGCGCGCCGCCCATCCGTCATCCGACGCGGACCCCGGTCGTCTTCGCGTCGGGCCCGAGAAAGCGCGCGAGCCGCTCGCCTTCGTCGATCACGGCGTTCCGGTCCCGCGACGCGAGCCGCGCGAAAGGCGCGACCCGCAGCACCGCCTCGGTCTTGGAGGAATCGAGCCCCCAGGTCCCCGCGGCGAAGCCATCAACCAGCACGACGGCCTCGATGATCGCGTTCTTGGCGTAGATGCCTGGCCGATGACGGGGAGCGATCACCCGGTCGCGGTGCTGGTAGCTGATGAGGAGTTCGTCGTACCGGGGCAGAAAGCGCACCGGCGCTCTAGTGTCGCCGTCGGGGCGCGGCGCGCGCGGAAGGTCGAAGAGCGTCCGGCCCTGCTCGTCGCTGAACCGTCGCAGGCTCGGCGCAAGGCGGTCAAGGGTCGGGCGGATGCGGGCCGGGACCTGACCCGCGAACTTCGCGATGTCGGCGAGCGTCACCGGCCCGAACGCGGCAAGGCACCGCCGAACCAGGAGCTCGAGCGCCTGATCTTCCGACGGTCGGCCATCGCCGCCGATCCAGTGGCGCGCCGCCACATAGGGCGCGTCGGTTCCGCCGTAGTCCCAGCGACCGCCCGGTGGCGCGCTCACCAGATCCGCGTGCGCGCTCACGAATCGCCACACCAGCCACGCGTACCGCTCGTTGAAGACGTCGCCCAACCGCTCGCGAAGATGCGCGATGACTTCCGCTTTCGCGCGCGGGGTCCGCGCGAATGCGACCGCGAGGCCCGCCACCCTCTCCGGCTCGACGCCTTTGGCGACCTGGAGCCGGTTCCAGGCGCCGCGTTGCAGGTCCTGGGTCGCGACCGCGTATGCGTAGAAGTCACGGGCCGAGACGAGGTGAAGCGTCCCGCGCATGAGCCGCGCGCGAATGACTCGATGGCGCTCGATCGCCGACCAGAGCTGCGCGCGCCGGAAATCCGCGACGCGCGACCAGAGCGCGATGTACGGTGACGGCGACCACTGCGCCTGGAGCGCGGCGAGCCGTTCGATCGCGGTGACGATGTCGACCTTGGCCCGTTCGAGCAAGAGCTGCCGCGCGAGCATCGCCCGGTTCAACTCTCGGAGCGTGAGGGTGGCGACCTTCTCGGTCGCCGCCCGCTTCATCCGCGGACCCCATGCGTCTTGGCTTCTGGCGCGTAGAACCGCGCCAGCTTCTCGCCTTCCTCAACGAGCGCGGCGCGGTCCGTCCGCGAGAGCTTCCCAAAAGGCTTGAGCTCGAGGATCGTCTCTTTCGGTCGGACGGCGATGGTCCAGCGGCCGGCGACGAAGCCGTCGACGAGGAAGGTCGGCCAGACCTCGGCCGAGAAGATGACCTGCTTGCGGTAGGGCTCTGGCAGGATACGAACCCTTTCGGGGGCGGCGTGGCCGAGTATCGCCGCGTCGAACCGCGCGAGGAAGCGCGCAGGAGCGTCGGTGTCGGCGACTGGCCGGGGCGCAAGCGCAAGGTCGAAGAGCTCCCGGCCGCGGTCGTCGGTGAACCTCCGAACATCCTTGATGCGCGCCAGGGCGGCGCGGATGTGCGGGACGCGAACGCTGCTCCACGTCGCGATATCCCCGATCGTGGCCGGACCGAACGCGCCGAGGTGCCGGCGCACCACCAGGTCATAAGCCAGATCGGGCTTCGGGTGCTTGCGCAGCTTCGCCGGAGGCGCCACGTGACGCGCGAGCTGGCGGTACTCGAAGTGCGCGCCCGCCGGCTCCCAGATCAGGCCGCTGATCGCGACAGACGCCCAGAGGAACCAGTTCCGAAGGCGCTCGTCTTTGGCCGCGCTTGGCGGCATGTGGCTCTCGATGTAGTCGGCGATCGCGACACGCGTGCGCGGGGTCTTGGCGGCGAACGTCATGACGCTCCGGTGCACCTTCTCGAGATCGGCGAGCGCCGGCCCACCCGATGGGCGCCAGGCCCCGAACCGCCCGTCCATCGTCGCGAGCGAGTACGCCGGATATTCCCGCGCGCTCACGATGTGCAGCGTTGCCCGCATGAGGGTCGCTTTCACGAGCTCGCCGTGATCGATCGGTCGCGTTAGCCAGTCGCGTTCGAAGCCGGCCAGACGCGACCATAGCGCGACGTACGGCGACGGGGCCCACTGCCCCTGCAGGCAGCCGAGCCGCTCGACGGCGTCAACGGCGCCGATCCGCGCGCGCTTCAGCAGCAGCTGGCGCGCGAGCAGGGCGCGGTTCAGCTCGCGGAGAGTGAGAGTGGGGTTGCGTGCGGGCATCGATCGGAGAGGCTAGGACAGCCGGCGGATCACCCCGATGACTTTCCCTTGGATCTGTACGTCACGCGCAAAGATGGGTGCCATCGTGCCGTTCGCCGGCTGCAATCGGACGCGGTCCTTTTCTTTGTAGAAGCGCTTGAGGGTCGCGACGTTGTCATCGAGGAGGGCGACGACGATGTCCCCATCGCGCGCGGTGTTCTGTTCCTGTACGACGACGAAGTCGCCGTCGTCGATGTGGTCTTCGATCATGGACTTTCCACGAACGCGTAAGACGAAGGTCTCGCGGCCGCGGCTTGCTGTCAGGTCGGAGGGGAGGGCCATCGTCTCGGAGCGATCCTCGTAGGCATGGATCGGCTGGCCCGCAGCGATCTCGCCGACGACCGGCGCCTGCACCATTCGCGCCCCCGACATTCCCGGCAGGCTGAGCGCCCGCGAGCGGGTGGCCTCCTTCGTGAGACGGCCTTCCTTCTCGAGCTTGGTGAGGTGGTGGTGCACCGCAGACGTCGACGCGAGCCCCACTGCCTCCGCGATCTCACGGACGCTCGGCGGGTAACCGCGCTCGGCGACCGTCTCGCGGATGAAGGCCAGGATGCGCTCCGCACGCTGCTGGTCTTGCTTTGTCACGCTTGTCTGGCAGCGTAACCGAACGGATGTTCAGTTGTCAAGCACGCGCATATCCTCGGCCCCGTGCCGCTCGACCCGGCGATCGTCCGGGACAACCTTCTCGATTACGTAGCCCGGACCTTCTGGGCGCTCGTCATCGTCATCGCGGCCTTGCTCATCGCGCGTGCGGTCCGGATGGCCACGATGCGTGCCCTCCTACGGAAGCGGGCAAACGCGAACGTCACGATCCTCCTCGGCAACCTCGCGCAGCTCGGCATCATCGTTTTCGCGGCGCTCGGGATCGTCGCGATCTACACGCGGGACGCGTTTGGGTGGATCCTGACTTCGTTCAGCGTCGTCGGGCTCGTGATCGGGCTATCGCTTCAGGACATCCTCAAGAATTTCTTCGCCGGCATCTGGGTTCTGGTGGAGCGACCGTTCCGCATCGGCGATGAGATCGAGGTCGCCGGGTACTCGGGCAGCGTCGAGGAGATCGCGTTCCGCACGACCCAGCTTCGGACGAGCGACGGCCGTGAGGTGATCGTGCCGAATGGCACCTTCATGACCACGGCGGTCGTGAACCTGACGCGCTTTCCGACGCGGCGGGTGGGTGCCTGGCTCACGCTTCCCGCCGACGATGCCGTCAGCGCCGAGGATGTACGAGCCCTGCTCGCGAAGGCGGAGGGCATTGCACCCGACCCGCCTCCCCAGGTGGAGCTGCGGAGCGTTCAGGATGGTAAGGCGCAGTACCTCGTGAGCTTCTGGGCCGCGGACCGCGACGCCGCGCTCGGCCGCGCGCTCACCGCGCTTCGGGCACGTTTCCCGCAGGGAGAGGTGCACGGTGGCTAGAGGCATTCGCCCGCCCAAGGACGTCGCGGAGGTGGTGGACCTGATCCGTCGCCTTCCGACCTACATCCGGCTCGTCTGGGCGCTTCTGCGCGACCCGCGCGTGCCCGGCCAGCAGAAGCTGATCCTCGCGGGGATGGGCGCGTATCTCGTCCTGCCCCTCGATCTCATCCCCGACTTCGTTCCGGTCCTGGGACAGCTCGACGATCTCGCGGTCGTGCTCCTTGGACTCGACCTCTTTATCCGGAGCGCGCCGCAGGACATCGTGGACGAGCACCTGGCGAAGATCGCACAGGACAAGGATCAGCTTCGACGCGACATCGCGACCGCCGAGCGACTGGTAGGAGACCGCTTGGACGAGGTCCGCGATACTGTGGGCAGGATTCGCACTCGCGACCGAAAGAAGGGGGACGCATGAGCGACCGTGACTCCGGCCCGGGCTTCCTCGGCGTCGTCGAGGCGCTGCTCGCGATCGTCGGCGCGCTCACGGTGATGGGCGTTCTGGCCGTCGCGGCGTCGGTCCTCGCATGGGAGATGGAGCTGCGGCGTAGCGAGCAGGAGACATCGCTCGACGAGGCCTCCACCTCCTCCTAACCACCCCAGTAGCGGTGCGCGTCATCCTCAAGACCGAAGTCCGCGGGCTCGGCCGTCCCGGTGAGGTGAAGGACGTTGCCGACGGGTACGCCCGCAACTACCTGCTGCCGAAGGGCCTCGCGATCGAGGCGACCGGTGGCGAGCTCAAGCACCTCGCCCAGGAGCGCGAATCCGCGAGGACCAAGCGCGACCGCGCGCATGGCGAGGCGGAGGATCTCGCCAAAAGGCTCCACGAGGTGACGCTCGTATTCAAGCTCAAAGCCGGCGGGCAGGGGAAGACGTTCGGGAGCGTCACGACGAAAGAGATCGCCGACGCGCTGACGAAGGAAGTCAAGACCGCGATCGACAAGACGAAGATCGTTCTGCACGAGCCACTCAAGACGCTCGGTGTCCACACGGTCGAGGTGCGGCTCCTGCCCGATCTGCGCGCAAACGTGACGGTCGCGATCGAGCCGGACTAAGGCTCGGCGTGCATCCAGGGCGTGAAGACGACGCCCACGAGCAATCCTTCGGGGGACAGAAGTCGTGACACGGTCTGTCCCCACGGCTCGATCTTCGCCGAAACGAGCACCCGGTAACCTTTCTTCCTTAGCTCCTCGACGGCGGTTTCGACCGCATCGGCCGACTCGACGTCGAACTCGAGCCAGGCCTGGGGCACCGGAACGTCGGTCGGCCACTCCTTCTTCCCGAAGCACGACTCGGCGGCGCCTGAGAGCGCCCAGAGCGCGAAGGCCTTCACGCCTTCGAGGTCGTCGGTCGCCGGGTAATCGCCTGGCTCGATTGGCAGGCCCAGCGCGTCTTTGTAGAAACCGAGCGATGCGTCCATGTCCCGCACGATCGGACCGAATCCAGCAACGAACTGGATCTTCATCACGCCGTCTCGCGGGTCTCGCCGAGATCGCGGAAGCGCGTGAGCTCGGATTGGAAGTGCAGGTCGAAGTCCTCGATCGAGCCCGATTCGCGCAGGTCCGAGAGCATTGGCTCGGTGCCGCGTTGCTCGATCTGCCGGGAGAGCTGGGATAGCGCGACGACCGGCACCTCGAGCTCGCGCGCGATGGCTTTCAGGCCACGAGTGATCCGCGCGACCTCGAGCACCCGGCTCTCGTCTTCTTCGGCGCCTTCGATGAGCTGGAGGTAATCGATGACGACGAGATCGAGCCCGCGCTCCGCCTGGAGCCTTCGCGACTTGGCGAGGACGTCGGTCACCGTGAGGCGGCTCGATTCCTCGATGAAGATCGGCGCCTGCTGCAGTTCGCTCGACGCAGCCGAGATGGCCGTGAACTCCTGGTCCGATAGACGGCCGCGGCGCAAACGGTTCCCATCGATCTCCGCGCGCATCGATACCAGGCGCTGCACCACTTGAAGCTCGCTCATCTCCATCGAGAACACCGCGCAGGTCTTGCGCTGCGCCACGGCCGCGTTCTCGACGATGTTCAACGCCAAGCTGGTCTTTCCGAGCCCCGGCCGCCCGGCAATGATGATGAGGTCGGACGACTGCAGCCCCCCGGTCTTCTTGTCGATCGAGTCAAGGCCGCTGCGGATGCCGAGACGAAGATCGCCGCGGGCATTTATCTGTTCGGCGTAGCGGTGGAGAGCGATCTCGAGCGGGACGATGTCGCGATGCAACGTCGACTCGCTCACGGTGAAGAGCAGCTCCTGCGCGTCGGCGACAGCCGCCGCGCTGTCCTCGCGGGTGAGAGCCAGCCGGGCGATCTCGTTCGCCGCGCCGATGAGGCGACGGAGTAGCCCTGTTCGCTCGACGATCGTCGCGTAGGTCTCGGCGTGCGCGACCGTCGGCACGTTCTGCATGAGGCCGACGAGGAACTGGGGGCCGCCGACCGCGTCGAGCTCTTCTTTGGCTAGAAGCTCGGACTGCACGCTCGCGAAGCTGACCTGCTCGCTCCGCTCGGCGACGCGCGCGATCGCCGCGAGAACGAGGCGATGCTGCTCCCGCGAGAGATCGGGCGGCGCGAGCCGGCCGCGCGCGACCTCGTTGTAGATCGCGCCGTCCATGAGCATCGCGCCGAGGAGCGACGCTTCCGCGTCGGGATTCTCCGGCGGCGGCTTGACGCCGCGTTCGATCACGAGCGTCATGCGGGCGGACCGCCGTCGTCGCTGGCTTTCGAGAAGAATCGGGCCTGCTCGCTCTCGAAGAGGAGCTGGAACGGACCGGTGGGGCCGTTGCGGTTCTTCGCGACGCTGCCGTTGATGAGCCGCGGAGCGCCGACCGGCGTCTCCTCGCGATCGCGCCACAACATGACGACGACGTCGCTGTCCTGTTCGATCGTGCCGCCCTCACGAAGCGTCGAGAGCTTCGGCTCGCCGGCGGCATCGCCCGCGGCGCGCGACAGCTGCGAGAGACCGATGACGACGACGCCGAGCTCCCGTGCGAGCGACTTGAGGTTGCGCGTGATGGTCGCGATCTCCTGGACGCGGTTCTCGTTATCGTCGCCGGTGCGGATGAGCTGGATGTAATCCACGACGATCACTTCGATCTTCTCGTGGCTGATCGCCCGCCGCGCCTTCGTGCGCAGCTCCATGATCGAGATGCCTGGTGTGTCGTCGATGAGTATCGGGATGCCATGCAGCGCGGCGGCGGCGTCGGTGTCGATGATGTTCCCGGTCCGGAGCGCGAGCAGGTCCATGCGCGAGTTGAGCGCCAGGAACCGCGAGACGATCTGTTTGGCGTCCATCTCGAGTGTGAAGAGCAAGACGGGGCGGCCGCGCCGCGCGATGTTGAAGCTCATCGCGAGCGCGAGGCTCGTCTTGCCAACCGACGGCCGCGCGGCGAGGACGATGAGGTCGCCGGTGGTGAAACCCTCGGTGTAATAGTCGATCTCCCGGAAGCCCGAGGGTATGCCACTGACCTCGAATGGCCGCTCCATACGCTCGGTCAGGTGCTCGTAGTTGGACTGCAGCGACGCGGTGATGTGTCGCAGCTGCGCGTTCGCGGACTCGTCGCGCAGCGCGAACAGCCGCTGCTCGGCGCGGTCGAGCGCGAGCGCGATGTCCGTGGGTTCGTCGTACGCGTCCGCGGCGATCGCTGTGGCGGCGCCGAGCAGCCGTCGCAGGATGGCTCTGTCGCGCACGACTCGCGCGTACCGCTCGATCTCGACGGCGGTGGGGACCGCCTGCGCGAGCGCGTGTAGGTACGCCTGGCCGCCTGCGCGATCGAGCTCTTCGCGCCGCGAGAGCTCGACCTGGATCGTGAGCGGATCGATCCGCTCACGGCGTTCGAGGAGGGCCTGCGCTGCGTCGTAGATCCGCTGGTTGCGCGGGATGTAGAAGTCGTCGACGCGCAGGAGGTCGGCCACTTTGAAGATTGCGTCGCGGTCGACGAGGAGGCTCCCGAGCACTTGTTGCTCGGCGCCCTCGTCGAACGGGACCTGTCTGCCGGCGCTGCCGGTGCGGGTGTCGAGGGTCACGCCAGATAGTCTAGAACTGACGTTCTATACAGCGGAAAGATCCTCCGTCGCGCGCCGCGGCGGAAGCCCCCGCTTGGACAGGACCGTAGCCGGGCTGACGCGCAGCGCCTACCGGCTTTGTCCACCATCTCCTCCACCAGTTCATCCACAGCACTGTTGAAAAGGAGCGGCCACTCATTGCGCGTCCTGGTCACCGGCGGCGCTGGGTTCTTTGGCAGTCACGTCGTCGACGCCCTGCTCGCGCGGGGAGACGCCGTGCTGGTGGTGGACGACCTCTCTACCGGCGACCTTGCGAACCTCGACAAGCGAGCCGTTTTGAAGATCGGCGACGTCTCTGACCCGGCCGCGCTGGCGAAAGCGCTCCGCGGCGAACGCGTCGATTCCGTCGTGCACTGCGCGGCAAAGACCAAGGTCGTCGAGTCGATGGAGAAGGAAGCGCTCTACCGGCGAGTGATCGTCGACGGGACCCGCAACGTCCTCGACGTCTCCAAGACGCTCGGGGCGAGCGTGTTCGTGAACATCTCGACGGGTGGCGCGATCTACGGCGAGACGCCCGAGTGCGCTGCGGAGACCGCCCCCACCGCGCCCGAATCGAACTACGGACGGTTCAAGGCCGAAGCCGAGCGGCTGGTCGACCTGAGCGGCCTCACTTCGATCACGCTCCGCCTCGCCAACATCTACGGCCCACGCCAGCGCAAGGATCTCGAGGGTGGGGTCATCGCGATCTTCATCGGCTGCTGGAAACGGGGCGAGCCCATCACCGTGTACGGCGACGGGAGCTACCAGCGCGATTACGTGTACGTCAGCGATGTCGTCGAGGGGGTGCTCGTGGCCCTCGGCGGCAAGCACCGCGGCGTCTACAACATCGGCACGGGCGTCGCGACGAGCGTGAACGATCTCGTTTCCGCTCTCACGTTGGTGCTGGGCCCGCCGGCGGACATCCGGAGCGCTCCGGCGCGCAGGGTCGAGGTGCTCCGGGGCTGCGTCGACCCTTCGAAGGCCGCCCGGGACCGACTCTGGCGCCCGCAGATCTCGCTTGCCGACGGGCTTCGCCTGACCGCGGTCGCGGAGGGCGCTTTGGCCGCGCCGGCTTGACCACCCGGCATAGGATTCCGCCCGGGGAGCGCGGGTATGGCGATAACGCTGACGGACAAGAGCATGACCTGCCGCGAGTGCGGGAACACCTTCGTGTGGACCGCCGGGGAGCAGGAGTTCTACGCCCAGAAGGGCTTGCTCCACGAACCGCAGCGCTGCCCCGATTGCCGCCGCCGCGCCAAGGCCGAACGCGCCGCCGCGAGAGCGCAGAGCATGCATGACATCGTGTGCAGCAACTGCGGCCGTCCGGGTCAAGTGCCCTTCGCGCCGCGGACCGATCGTCCCGTGTTCTGCTCCGAGTGTTTCGAGACGCGCCGCACCGCGACGGCACGCTCGATGTCTCCGAACTAACCGACCGGCCCCTTTCCTGCACGTCGACCGCTCATGAGACGGTTCCTTCTCGGCTTCGTGCTCGGCGCCGCCTCGATCCTCGGCGCGCTCGTCGGCATCGGCCACTTCCTCGATATCGCCGACCCACTAGCCAAGGCCGATGCCATCGTCGCGATCTCCGGCGACACCGGCGCTCGGGCGAACACGGCGATCGCGCTCTGGAAACAGGGTTACGCGCCACTGCTCATCTTCTCGGGTGGATCGCAGGATCCTGCGTCGGTCGCGTCGGCCGAGCTCATGAAGCGCACCGCGGTCGCTGCCGGCGTGCCGGCAAGCGCCATCGCGGTGGAAGGCTCGTCCGCGACGACCGAGGAGAACGCGGCGCGCGTCGCGGAGCTCATGCGCTCGCGCGGGATCCGCTCGGCCATCCTCGTCACGAGTCCCTATCACCAGCGGCGTGCGGCGATCCTCTTCGAGCGCGAGTTCGAGCGCCGCGGCGGGCTCGAGTTCCGCAATCATCCCGCCGCCGACCCGGAGTGGGATGAGAACCTGTGGTGGACGCGGGATCCATCGCGCACCCTCACGCTCATCGAGCTCGCGAAGCTTGGAGCTCTGGTCGCGGGACAGCGCGCCGGTTAGCATCCGAATACGTGCCGGTGACGGCCATCGTCGGTGCCCAGTGGGGCGACGAAGGCAAGGGCAAGATCACGGACCTCCTGGCGCAGGAGGCGGACGTGGTCATCCGGTTCCAGGGCGGAAACAACGCCGGGCACACCGTCGTCAACCAGCACGGCACCTTCAAGCTCCACCTCGTGCCGAGCGGCATCTTCAATCCGAACGCCGTCTGCATGCTTGGCCCGGGGACCGTCGTCGATCTCGCGTTCCTCTGTAACGAGCTCGAGCAGCTCGAACGAAGCGGTATCTCGACAGCGAATCTCCGCGTGTCCGACCGCGCGCATCTCTTGATGCCGTGGCATGTCGCGCTTGATCGTCTCGACGAGCGCGAGCGCGGCCGCAAGAAGCTCGGCACGACCGGGATGGGGGTCGGACCGGCGTACTCGGACAAGGTCGGCCGACATGGCATCCAGGTCTACGAAGTGAAGGACGAACGGCGATTTCGCGAGCGCGTGAAGCGCGAGCTCGAGACCAAGAACGTCATCCTCGAGCGCTTCGGCGACGCGCCTCTCGACGCGCGCGCGGTCGCGGACGGGGTGCTCGCCGCTGCCGCGACGCTCGGCGACCGCGTCGTTGACACGCTGCCGCTCGTCGAGACCGCGCTCGCGCGGGACTCGCGCATCCTTCTCGAGGGGCAGCTCGGCGCGATGCGTGATCTGGACTGGGGCATCTATCCATATGTAACGAGCTCGAACCCGCTCGCCGGCGGTGCGTCGGTCGGTGCGGGGATCCCACCGCGCAAGATCTCACGCGTCATCGGCGTGGTGAAGGCGTATTCGACGGCGGTCGGTGAGGGACCCTTCCCGACGGAGCTGCACGGGGACGACGCGACCGCACTACGCGAGCGCGCGCACGAATACGGCGCGACCACGGGACGCCCCCGGCGTGTGGGGTGGTTTGATGCCGTCGCTGCGCGCCACGCCCACCGGCTCAACGCCTTCACGGAGCTCGCGGTGACCAAGCTCGACGTGCTCGACGTCTACGAACGGATCTCCTTCTGCGGGAGCTACGAGCTCGACGGCAAAGAAACCTGCGACATGCCGACCACCAACGCGCTCGAGCGCGTGCGTCCCTGCTACGAAACGCTCCCTGGCTGGAACACGCCGATCACCGCGATCGCCGAGCGGCGGGCGCTCCCCGACAACGCGCAGAAGTATCTGTCTCGGATCGAGCAGACCGTCGGCGCGCCGATCGGAATGGTCGGCGTGGGACCCGAGCGCACCGCGACCCTCCTCTAATATCCGAGGCAGATGAGCCTCATCGATATCGCCTTTCCATACCGGAACAGGAAGTCGTTCGGCGCGGCCTCGTTCGCCCTGATCTTCATCGTGCTGCTCGTCGAGGTGGAGGCGCTCACCTTCATCGCCCTTGCGATCGTCGCGCATCAGGTCCAGCTGTGGTGGGATCTTCAGCCGGTGATCCTGCCCGGCGCGTGCCTCATCAGCCTCTCGTCGACGATCGTCTTCTGGTGGCGCGCTCGTACCTGGAGCAAGGAGCGTGTCGAGATGCTGAACGCGTGGGCGGGGGGCGGCACGACGTTCGGGCAGCAGCTCGCGCAGAAGCGCCAGCAGTAGGTCCCTCTCACCCGACCGGGTGAGATTTCGCGATCTCCCTCTTTCTGGTGACGGCATAACGCGCTCCCCGATCGATAGTCCCCGTGAGTGACCGATCGATCGGTCCGGGAGGAATAAGACGAAATGGTTGTCCGGCCTCTGCTGGTGGTTCTCGTAGCGCTCAACATCTTCGTCTGGGGCGGTCTCTTCGCGTTCGAAAGCATGGTCGCGGCGAGCGGATCCGTGTCATCCACCGCGACGATCACGCATAACAGCGCAGTCCTGACGAGCTCACGCTAAAAAACGATTTCTCTCCCCTCTCGGTGACGGCCCTCCCCGACGCAGGAGGGCCGCCACCATTTATCAGCACGCAGAAAGGAGCATGACCGTGAGGAGCCTTGGAGCGATCTGCGCGACGGCGCTCGCGGTCGCGCTCTTTGGCACATGCATCGGCGTTGTCGCGATCCGAGCACTCGGCATGGGAACGGCCGTCGTCGCAGGCGCATCGATGGAGCCGACGATCACCGACGGTTCACTTCTGATCGTCGAGCCGATCGCGCCCTCGTTGATCGCGCGCGGCGACATCATCGCCTTCGACCAGAGCGGGCGTCTGACCACGCGCCGCGTCATCGCGGTCGATGCCGCAAACGTCGCGGAGCCGATGTTCACGACCAAGGCCGACGCGAATGCCGTCCCCGATCCCGAGCCGGCCTATTTCCCTGGCAGCGTCGCGCTCTATCGCGCGTCGATCCCCCAGCTCGGATATGTCGTCGCATATATGCAGGCGTACTGGAGGCTCGTGCTGCTCGTGATCGCAGCAGCCCTCTTCCTCGCCTGCGCGACAACTCCGGTGCTGGCGAACGCGCGAGCGCAGGCACTGATCCGCCCGCGCACGCCGGCGTTCGCGACCGTCGCCGTCGACTCCGAGGAAGTCTGGACGAATCACATGGGCTGGCTCCGTAAGGCGACCTTCTAATACACTTGCCCGGGTGAGGGCGGCGGATTGACCGTGGAGGACAAGTTCGCCAAGGAAGGTCTCACCTTCGACGACGTCCTCCTCATCCCGGCCCGCAGCGACATCCTTCCGACCCAGGTCTCGACCCGCACCCGTCTCACCAACGAGGTCCTCCTCGATCTTCCGATCCTCTCCGCCGCGATGGACACGGTCACCGACGCCCGTTTGGCGATCGCGCTCGGACAGCTCGGTGGGCTCGGCGTGGTGCACCGCAATTTCCCGCTCGCGGAGCAGGTCGAGGAGGTCCGTCGCGTCAAAGCAGCCGGCGTCGTTGTCGGGGCCGCCGTTGGCGTCTCGGGCGACGCGGACGAGCGCGCCGCGGCACTCGTTGCGGCGGGCGTGGACGTGATCGTCGTCGACACGGCGCACGGGCACTCGGCGGCGGTCGTGCGCATGGTCGAGAAGGTGAAGGCGCGGCATCGCGTGCAGGTGATCGCGGGGAACGTCGCGACTGCCGAGGGCACCGAGGAGCTGATCGCGGCGGGCGCGGACTGCGTGAAGGTCGGAATGGGCCCCGGCGCGATATGTACGACGCGGATCGTCGCCGGCGCCGGGATGCCGCAGATCACCGCGATCTTCGATTGCGCCGAGGTGGCGGACCGGCACGGGCTCCCGGTGTGCGCGGACGGCGGCATCCAGCACTCCGGCGACATCGCGAAGGCGATCGGCGCCGGCGCATCGACCGTCATGGTCGGAAGCCTTCTGGCGGGCGTCGACGAAGCGCCTGGCGAGATCGTCGAGACCGGCGACGGACGGTTCAAGTCCTACCGTGGTATGGGCTCGCTGGGTGCGATGGAAGCGCGGCGCTCCCGCGATCGCTACGGACAGGCGGACGTCGGCGAGTTCAGCAAGCTCGTCCCTGAAGGAGTCGAAGGGCGCGTGCACGCGCTCGGGCCGCTCGAGGGCGTCGTGCATCAGCTCGCCGGGGGACTGCGCGCGGGTATGGGCTACGTCGGCGCCGCGACGATCGACGAGCTGCGGACCAAGGCCCGCTTCGTGCGCATCTCGGGAGCGGGACTTCGCGAGTCGCACCCGCACGACATCCGCATCACCGTCGAAGCGCCGAACTATCGGGTCCGCGCCTAAGTCATGAACCGGCCAAAGGTCGCCCGCCCCGAGACCGGGGTGGGCACCGGCCCGTCCAGCCGCGCGACGATCGCGATCCTCGACTTCGGCTCGCAGTACACGCAGCTCATCGCGCGTCGCGTTCGTGAGTCGCGCGTGTATTGCGAGATCTTCCCGCACGACGTGACTCGCGCCGAATTAGACGCGCGCGGCGTGATCGGCGTCATCCTGTCGGGCGGTCCGGCCTCGGTGTACGAGCCGGGTGCGCCGGGGATCGATCCGGCGATCCTCGATGGAACGCTGCCGGTGCTCGGCGTCTGCTACGGCATGCAGCTCATGGCGCACGTTCTCGGCGGCGACGTTGTGGCGGAGGGCAAGCGCGAGTACGGGCCAGCTACCGTCGAGATCGGCGAGCACGGCGGGATCTTCGAGGGCCTCGGCAAGGCCGAGCGCGCCTGGATGAGCCACGGCGACACGGTGCGGAAGCCCCCGGCCGGCTTTGTGACTCTCGCGCGGACGTCGACCGTTCCGGTCGCCGCGATGAGCGACGGGCGCACGAGGTATGCGGTGCAGTTCCATCCCGAGGTCGCGCACACGCCGCACGGCGCGGAGATCCTGCGCAATTTCCTCTACCGCGTGTGCGGGGCGAGGGGCGACTGGACGCCGGCTGCGTTCGTGGAAGAGGCCGTCGCCGAGCTGCGGGCGCGGATCGGTGATCGCCACGCGATCTGCGCGCTCTCCGGCGGGGTCGACTCCGCGGTGGCCGCAACGCTCGTCGCGCGGGCGATCGGCGATCGCCTCACCTGTGTGTTCGTCGACACCGGTCTGTTGCGCGCGAACGAGGCCGAGGAGGTCGTCGCGACCTTCGGCCCGCGCTTGCGGCTCATCCATGTCGACGCCGCGGACCGCTTCCTCGGAAAGCTCGCCGGCGTGGATGATCCGGAGCGCAAGCGCGCGATCATCGGTGAGGAATTCGTCCGCTGCTTCGAGGAGCAGGCGTCCCGCGTCGGCGAGGTGGACCTCCTCGTGCAGGGGACGATCTACCCCGACGTCATCGAGTCGCGGTCGCGCGACTCGAAGACCAGCGCGCGCATCAAGACACATCACAACGTCGGCGGCCTGCCCGAGGTGATGTCGCTCGAGGTCGTCGAGCCCCTGCGCCGCCTCTTCAAGGACGAGGTCCGCCGTGTAGGGGCGGAGCTCGGGATCCCGGAAGACATCCTGTGGCGCCATCCGTTCCCGGGCCCCGGTCTCGCGGTGCGCGTGATCGGCCCCATCGACCGCGAGCGACTCGACACGCTACGACGAGCGGATGCGATCTTCATCGAGGAGCTGCGCGCGGCGGACCTGTACCGAGGCGTTGCGCAGGCGTTCGCGGTGCTCACGCCCGTCCGCAGCGTGGGCGTGCAGGGCGACTACCGAACGTACGGTGCGTTGCTCGCGTTGCGCGCGGTCACGACCGAGGACTTCATGACCGCGGATTGGGCACGCCTCCCGTACGACCTCCTCGAGCGCGTATCCGCGCGCATCGTGAACGAGGTGCCCGGAGTGAATCGAGTGGTGTACGACATTTCGTCCAAGCCGCCCTCGACGATCGAGTGGGAATGAGGTGAGCATCCTTCGGGGTGAGCAGGTCCACCAGAAGATCTGGGAGCAGCGCAAGCAGCGCAGCCCGGGCCGCTCGGCTGGCGCGCCCGGCCTCAACTGTCTCGTGCTCGGCGGCGGCGGGCGGGAGTACGCGATCTGCTGGCGCCTCGCGAACTGCAGCAGCGTGTCCACGATCGACGTCATGCCCGGCAACGCCGGGCTCGGGCTTTTCACCCGGGTGATCGATCGGCGGGCCGACGACGCGCATTGGCTTCAGCAGCATGTGCTCGCATCGCACATCGATCTCGCGATCGTGGGGACCGACGAGCTGATCGCAGCCGGGATCGGCGACGTTCTGCGGCGCTCGGGAATCGCCGTGGTCGGCGCGTCGCGCGAGGCCTCGAAGATCGAATGGTCGAAGTCGTTCGCGAAGGAGCTCATGGACGAGGCGGGCGTCCCGACCGCGAAGTGGGAGTCGTTCCCCGACGCCGCCGCCGCGGGCGAGGCCCTGGAGCGCTGGGACGCGCCCGTCGTCGTGAAGGCCGACGGCCTTGCCCTCGGCAAGGGCGTGACCGTCGCCCAGACGCGCGACGCCGCGGTCGAGGCGCTCGCTTCGCCGCCGGCGAACAGCGGTCGTGTGCTGCTCGAGGAAGTCCTGAAAGGTGAGGAAGCCTCGCTCCAGGCGCTCGTCGACGGCGAGACGGTCGTCGCGCTCCCGCCCGCGCGCGACCACAAGCGCGTCGGCGAGGGCGAGACCGGCGCGAACACCGGAGGCATGGGGGCGTTCTCACCCACGGCGGTCCTGCCGGACGACCAGGCGCAGGCGGTCGCGGACGCGGTGATCGCGCCGATCGCGAAGGCCCTGGCGCGGCGTGGCACGCCGTACCGCGGTGTCCTCTACGCGGGGCTCATGAAGACCAAAGACGGCTGGCGTGTCCTCGAATACAACGCGCGCTTCGGCGATCCCGAGGCCGAGGTCACGCTGCCGCGGATCGAGGGCGATTTCGCGAAGCTCATGAAGGCCCTCGGCGATGGTCGCCTCGCCGAGTACGTCGCCGAGAACCCCATGCGCTTCAGCCGGCGCGCATTCGTCGACGTCGTCCTCTGCGCGGAGAATTACCCGGCCTCGCCGAAGATCGGGATGCGCATCGAAGGCCTCGACCGCTTGCCCGAGGGGGTGTTCGCCTTCCACGGGGGAACCAAGCGAGATGCGGCAGGCAACGTGACGGTAAATGGCGGTCGTGTAATACACGTCGTTGCGAGCGCCGAGACCCTCGCCCAAGCGCGCGAGCTCGCATACGTTGCCGCGGAGCGCGTCGCGTACGAGGGCAAGTTCTATCGTTCCGACATAGCTGGGCAGGAGGTGGCGGTCGCATGAGCTTGCGGGTGGCGATCGTCATGGGATCCGCGTCCGACGAGCCGACGATGCGCGTCGCTTCGGAAACGCTCCTCGGTCTCGGCATCGAGAGCGAGATGCGCGTCCTCTCGGCGCACCGCACGCCGCATGCGCTTCGCGAGTGGGTCGAGACGCTCGAGCCGGGCGGAGTGCGCATCGTCATCTGCGGCGCGGGCGGCGCAGCCCACCTCGCGGGAGCGGTCGCGGCGCTCACGACCCTACCGGTGATCGGCGTGCCGCTCGTGGCCCCCAATGCGATCGGCGGGGGCCTGGACGCGCTCCTCTCGACGGTCCAGATGCCGCGCGGCGTACCCGTCGCGACGGTCGCGGTCGGCGAGGCGGGCGCGGCGAATGCCGCCATCCTCGCGGCCGAGATCCTGGCGACCGCGGACGAGGAGATCGGCGCTCGGCTGCGCACGATGCGCGAGGGCATGGCCGCTAAGGTGCTGGCGCGATGACGATCACCAATCGCTTCGACGCCGTCTCGCCGCTCGATTCGCGCTTCTACGGGGGCGACCAGGGTCTGTATAAGGCGCTCCACCCGTACCTCTCCGCCTCGGCCGCGACGAAATACCAGGCACGAGTCGAGGGCGCGCTGGCGCTCGCCCTCGCGGACGTCGGCGTGTGCGACAAAGCGATCGCGAACGCTATCGCGAGCGCGGCGGACAGCATCACCGCGCAGGAAGTCGCGGAGGAGGAGAACCGCACCCGTCACGATGTCCGCGCGCTCGTCAACGTCATCCGCGCGCAGGTGCCCGACGAGGCCAAGCGCTTCGTGCATCTTGGCGCGACGAGCTCGGACATCGTCGATACCGCGAACGCACTTCGCTACCGCGAGTGCGTCGACCGGGTCCTCGTCCCGACCATCGCCGCGTTGATCGCGCGCTGCATCTCGATCGCCGAAGCGGAAGCGGAGACGACACAGATCGGCCGCACGCATGGCCGCCACGCCGAGCCCGTCACGTTCGGGTTCGCGCTCGCCGAGTACGTCGCGCGGCTGGGCGACCGGCTCGAGCAGCTGCGCCTCGCCGCTCGGCGCATGCCGGGCAAGCTCTCGGGCGCCGTCGGCGCATACAACGCGCTCGGCCTGCTCTCGACGGACCCGCGCGGTCTCGAGCGCCGGTTCCTGTCGAGCCTCGGCCTGCACGCCGCTCCGGTGTCGACCCAGATCGTCCCGCCGGAGGGCTGGACCGATCTCGCGCACGCCTGCATCAGCGCGCTCGGGGTGATGGCGAACCTCGCCGACGACATGCGGCAGCTCCAGCGGAGCGAGATCGGTGAGGTCGCGGAGGCGTTCGCTGCCGAACAGGTCGGCTCGTCAACGATGCCGCACAAGCGCAACCCGATCTCGTTCGAGAACGTGAAGTCGATCTGGAAGGCGATCGCGCCGCGGATGCTCACGACCTACATGGACCAGATCAGCGAGCACCAGCGCGATCTCACCAACTCGGCGTCGCAGCGCTTCCTCGGCGAGATCCTCGCCGCGACCACGTACGCGGCCGGTCGGCTTGCGAGCTCGCTCGACGGCATGCGGGTCGATCGCGAGCGGCTCAAGGCGAATCTCGCGAGCTCGCGTGGAACGATCGCGGCCGAGCCCCTCTACGTCCTGCTCGCGAAGTACGGACATCCCGATGGGCACGAGGCGGTGCGGCGACTCACGCTCGAGGCCGAGCGCGGCAGCCGCACGCTGCTCGAGGTGGCGACCCTCGACACGGACCTGCGCGAGTACCTCAAGAAGTTCACGCCGGACGAGCGGCGGATCCTCGAGCGGCCCGAGGAGTACCGCGGGCTTGCCGCCGAGGTGGCACGCGAGGTCGCGTCCAGCTGGCGCGAGCGCCTCAAGGGAGTCCTGCCCGAATGAGCGTGCTGCTCGAGTCGCGAGTCAACGGCGCGAACCTGTATCGGCGCGGGAAGGTCCGTGACGTCTACGAGGCCGGCGGCGACAAGCTCGTTATCGTCGCAAGCGATCGCCTTTCCGCGTTCGACGTCGTGCTTCCGACGCCGATCCCCGACAAAGGCAAGGTTCTCACCAAGCTCTCGAGCTTCTGGTTCGGAAAGACCGAGAAGATCGTCCCCAACCACGTCATCACGACGGACCTGCGCCGCTTCCCAAAGGCCTTTCGCGACGTGCGCTCGCTGAACGGCCGCGCGGTACTCGTCAAGCACTGCGAGCGGATCAACATCGAGTGCGTGGCCCGCGGGTACATCTCGGGTTCCGCGTGGACGGAGTACAAGGCGCTCGGCACCGTCGCCGGCGAGACGCTTCCGGCGGCGCTGCTCGAATCGGAGCAGCTCCCCGAGCCGATCTTCACGCCCGCCACCAAGGCCGAGAGTGGCCACGACCAGAACATCACCCGCGCGCAGCTCGCCGGCCTGATCGGCACGGATCTCGCGCGAGAGCTGCAGCGATTGACGCTCGAGCTCTACCGCTTCGCCCACGATTACGCCGCGAGCAAGGGCCTCATCCTCGCCGACACGAAGTTCGAGTTCGGCTTCCACGATGGCAAGCTCGTCGTCATCGACGAGGTCCTCACCCCGGATTCCTCCCGGTACTGGGACGCCGAGGTCTACCGGCCGGGAGCCGCGCCCGCGTCCTTTGACAAGCAGTACGTGCGCGATTTCCTCGTCCAGAGCGGCTGGAACAAGGAGCCGCCCGCGCCGCCGCTGCCGCCGGAAGTGGTCCGCGGGACGAGCGAGCGCTATCGCGAGTGCTACCGGCGGCTCGTCGGGAAGGCGCTTTCGTGAGATTCGTCGCCCGAGTGCTCGTACGGCCGAAGGACGAGGTGCGCGATCCACAGGGCGAAGCCGTGCTGGCCGCCCTTCGCTCGCTCGGCCACGACGTCGCCGAGGTGCGCACCGGCAAAGAGATCGTGGTCACGTTCTCCGCCGCCGACGAGGATGCCGCGCGCGCGACCGCGGAGCGGATGGGGGATCAGCTGCTCGCGAATCCGGTGATCGAGGATTACGAGGTCCAGGTCGAGTCCGCTAAGGAGACCCGAGTCCCATCTCGCTGAGCTCACGGTCGCTGAAGGCGTTCGGGCAGACCGGCTCGCTTCCCACGCTCGCCTGGCACCGAATGGTCGGAAACATGAGACCGACATACGAGAAGCCCGTCGGCTCCGGGTCGCTCCAATGACCGCCGCTCGTCCCCGGACCGTAGCAGCACCAAATATGGCCGAGCTCGTGGAGCGTGGTCGCCATCAGGTCCGGGACCATGAGCCGGCGGTTCCCATCGATGGTGTGGACCGTGATCGTGCGTGATGTGACCTTGCCGCCGCGGCTGTGCTGCGTCAGAGCCGACGTGCCGTTCGTCCCCGCGAGCTCCACGTCGATATCGCCCTCGTTCCGAAGGAAGAGCTGTCCGCGTCCCTGCGTCGCCAAGGCCCACGCGGCGGGCAGCGCACCTGCGAGGGAGTCGCGGAGCGTCGGGAGGCGCGCCTTCTCCTGCGCGTCGGCCGTGTCTCCCGCGACGAGATGGACGCTCAGGTACCGAGCGGAGATGAGGGGCGCGATCGTCGGGCCCACGCGAAAAAGCCCGCCGCACGCGGACGCGCCGACGAGCGCGAGCACGAGGAGCCACCTCGGCGCGTGCACACGGCCGCGATACATCGTCATCAGAGTGATGCATGCTCAACAGGTGAAGCGGTTACAGATCCTGATCGACGGTGGTCCAGGCAGATGAGCCGCGTCGCCATCCTCCGGTATCCGGGGACCTGGAGCGAGCGTGACTTTGCACACGCGCTCTCGCTCGTCGAAGGCGTCGAGTCGGAGATCGTGTGGCACGAGGACGCCGACCTCCACGGCTTCGACGTCGCGATCGTTCCCGGCGGGTTCAGCTACGGCGATTACCTACGCGCGGGCGCGATCGCGAAGCTGTCGCCCGCGACGAAGGAGCTGCGTCGGTTCGCCGCGGAGGGCGGCGCGATCCTCGGAAGCTGCAACGGTTTTCAGATCCTCTGCGAAGCGGGTCTTCTCCCAGGCGCGCTCATCCGGAATCGCGATCTCGAGTACCGCTCCGACTGGGTGCATGTTCGCGTCGAGAGCGACCACACGCCCTTCACGCGGGGATCGCTCGGCGCGGTGCTGCGCATGCCGATCGGCAACGGCGAGGGCTGTTGGGTCGCGGATCAAAAGACGCTCGCCGAGACCGAGGCGCGGGGGCAAATCGTCTTCAGATATGTCGACGCGCACGGCGCCGCAACGCTCGAGGCGAATCCGAACGGCGCGCTCGCCAATGTCGCGGGTGTGAGCAATGCGGACGGCAACGTCCTGGGACTCATGCCGCACCCCGAAAGGTGCGCGGAGGCGCTCCTCGGGGGTACGGATGGGTATCGGATCCTCGCGAATCTTGCGAAAGTGCGACACGGCACGGCTCCTGCCTTATATAGATAGGTATGGACCTCTTCGAGAGGCAGTCGCAGCTACAGAGCCTTTTCCAGACCTCGCCTGTGGACGCCGCGTATCTAGCGGGCTCCACCACCGGACGGAAGATCGCCGGAACATACAACGACCTCGATATCGCGCTCCTCCTGCTCCAGCGCGTGCAGGCGAATGAGTTCTTCGACTACCAGGTGTATTTCCTCAGCGAGCTTTCGAAGGCGCTCGACACCTCGGCGCTCGACGTCGTGATCCTGAACCAGGCCTCGCTCCTTCAGCGCTGGCAGGTGATCCGCACATGGGGTCTCCTCTACCAGCGCGACCAGAAGCGGCGCGTCGAGTACGAGGCGCGTGCGGCGATGGAGTACCTCGAGTTCAAGAAATACGACGAGGTCCAGTCGAAGGCCCTTGCCGAGCGCACGCGCGGCGATCGCTTCGCCATCGATGCCGAATACGTGCGCGCGCGCCTCGCGCGTCTTCGCGAGTACACGACGCTCCTCAAGGATCTGCAGCCCATCGAGCACTTCAAGTTCAAGGCGGACCCCAAGCTCTACGGGCTCGCGCAGTGGTACCTGCAGCAGGCCGTCGAGCTGCTTTTTGGCACCGCGGCCTACCTCGTGATGGCGCTCGCGCTCCCCAAGCCCGAGGCGTACCACGACATCCTCGACGCCCTCGGGGCCCACACAGTGATCGAGCGACCACTCGCGTACCGGCTCGAGCATCTCGCCAATCTCCGGAATCT
>VBIL01000084.1 GCA_005879975.1 Chloroflexota bacterium | reverse complement strand
TGCACGAGCGAGCCAGGCGTTGCCGGGGGCTGCGGGACGTGTCTTGCCTGCCGCAAGATCGAGCACGAGACACACCCTGACGTGCGCGTGGTCACTCGCCTGACCGACCTCGAGCGCGACCCCGATAAGAAGTTCATCGCGATCGAGCAGATCCGCGAGATGCAGCGGGACCTGGCGCTACGGCCGCTCGAAGGACGCTGGCGGATCGTCATCATCGACGACGCCGCCGACCTCTCCGAGCACGCCGAGGTCGCTTTGCTCAAGACGCTCGAGGAGCCGCCCCGTCACGCCGTGCTCCTCCTCCTAACGCCGACGCCCGCGCGCCTCCTCGAGACGATCCGTTCGCGCCTCATACCGCTGCCGCTTCGTCTCGTCGCGACGGCCGACATCGCGGATGGGCTCGCCACGCGTTTCGGCGCAGACGCTCGCAAGCACGCCGCCGCCGGGGCAGGGCGGCCCGGCGTCGCGATCGCGCTCGCTGCCGATGAGGCCGCGCGCAAGGCGCGACGCGCCCTGGAGAACGAGTTCTACCGACTCGTAGGGAGCGGCCTCACCGACCGCTTCGCGTGGGCGGTCGACCTCGCCGAGTCGGAGCGGGACACGCAGAAACGCAATGAGGCCATCGAGCTGCGTCTTGGGGAGTGGGGCGAGCTCGCGCGCGACGCCGCGGTGGCGGCGCAGGGCGCCGAGCGTGCGCTCCGGCCTGATCGCGCGAGCGAGACGGCACGGCTGGCGGAGGCCGTCGGTCGGCGGGAGCTCGTCGATCTCGCGCTTTCGATGGATCGCTGGAGGAGAGACGTTGTGGAGTCGAACGTGAACGCGCGGATGCTGCTCGAGCTTTTCGTCCTGCGGCTTCCATACACCGCCGCGCTCGCCGGAACGCGGGCATGATCGTGCCGCGGACGGTCATCGGGGCGCGGTTCATGAAGGCCGGGCGCATGTACTTCTTCGAGACAGGCGGCATGGACGATGTCGCGCTCGGCGAGTTCGTGATCGTGCGAACGGAGCTGGGCGAAGATGCAGCGCGCGTTGCGATCCTGCCGACGGATTCACCGCTGGTGCTCGTTGATCCGCCGCTCGGAAAAGTGGTGCGCAAGGCGACCGGCGCCGACCTCTTCTCTATGAACAAACATAAGCGGATGGAGGAGGACGCCACGCGCGCGGCAGCCGAGATGGTCCGCGCACGCCGGGTCCCGATCAAGATCCTCGGTGCGGACTGGCAGTTCGACGGATCGAGTGTCGTGTTCTTCTATTCGAGCGACGAGCGCATCGACCTTACCGAGGTGAACGCCGCGTTTGCGGCGCACTTCGGCGCGCGCATCGAGTTCCGAAAGATGGGCGCTCGCGACGAGACGAAGGTGATGACCGGCGTGGGCACGTGCGGCCGGGAGCTCTGCTGCTCGTCATGGCTCGATAAGTTCTCGAACATCTCGATCCGGATGGCAAAGGAGCAGGACCTGCCGCTGAACCAGGCAAAGCTCACAGGCGTATGCGGGCGGCTCAAATGCTGTCTTATCTACGAGCTCGAAACCTATCAAGAGGTGAAGGGCAAGCTCCCGAAGGTCGGCGACACCTTCCACATCCCGTCGTGCGAGGGTGGGCAGTGCGGAACATCGGGCTGCGCGATGACGCAGAGCGTCAACGTGCCGAAGGAATCGATCGTCGTCGGGATGGTCGACGGGAGCCGCAAGACGCTCACCGCCTCCGAGCTGGGCGTGTCGTTCGGCGCGATCCCAGCGCATACCAAGGGCGTCGGCAGCTACGGCAGCGACGAAGTCCCGCGCCAGGAGCGTCCGACCCCCGTGACCCAGGGCGGCGACCAGCAACGCAAGCGCCGTCGGCGTCGCGGAAAGCGCCGCGGCGGGAGGCGTTCGGGACCCTAGCCAGAGATGCGCGCGCGGTAAAGATCGCGCGTGAGCTCCGCCTGGCCGGCGTGCTCGGACGCGTGCGCGACCGCGTGAACCAGCATGTCGCGAGTGGTTCGTTTGCCTGATGGCGTGTCGCGCTCGTCGCCCAAGCGAGCGGGATCGAAGCCGTTCAGGGCATCGTCAATTCGCCGCTTCACCTCGTCTGCGCGTACGCGAAGGCCTTCCGCCGAGCCTTTCGCGGCGAACTCCGCGTCGCGCGACCTGCTGATCGTCTTACCGGCGACCTGACGCACGACGTGATCCTCGGCGGCGCCGAGTGCGTGCGTCGCGAGCACGAGTAAGGAGTTCGCAGTCGGCGCGTCCGGCTTCCAGTTCACCGCCTCTTCGTCGAGCCCATCGAGCGCCTTGACGATCCGATCCAGCTCGCGCTTGATCCGCCCGCGGAACGCCTCGACCTCCGGAGCGGCCATCAACGGACCCTGCGAACCACGAAGTCGGCGGCCTCGCGCAGGGCGTCGCGCTCCGCGCGCGCGGGCAGCCGATCGAGCGCGCGCACCGCGGCATCGTGGAACGCGAGCGCGCGCTGGCGCGCACGCTCTGGTCCGCTCGACGAGCGGATCTCAGCGAGCAGCGCGCTCATGTCGCCGGCGGACTTGGCGGGCGCGAGGATGCGTGTCTCGAGCTCGCTGCCGGTGCCGTCGCGCTCCTCCACGGCGTAGATCATCGGTAGGGTGGGCATGCCTTCCAGAAGATCGCGGCCGACCATCTTGCCGAAATCCTCCTCGTCACCAACGAGATCGAGCACGTCGTCGGTGATCTGGAAGGCCATCCCGAGGTTCGTGCCGAACGCGCCGAGCGCGGCGACGTGGTCGGGCTCGGCGTCGGCAAGAAGTGCGGCGCCCTGCGCGCACGCGGCGTAGAGCGAGGCGGTCTTGAGCTCGATTCGCTCGAGGTAAGCGTCCTCCGTCGGAAGGCCGCGCGCTCCGGTGATCTCGCCGAGCTCGCCATCGCACAGCGCGAAGACGGTCTGCGCGACGATTGCGATCACCTCAGGCTTGGGGAGCACGGCCGCGAGTGCGTACGCCTTCGCGAACAGGTAATCGCCGACGATCAGCGCGACGTCGTCGTTCCACTTCGCGTTCACGGTCTGGATGTTCCGGCGCAGCTCCGCGCGGTCGACTACGTCATCGTGGACCAGCGACGCGGTGTGGACCAGCTCGAGGGACTCGGCGAGGTTGAGCACGACCTCGCGGTCCCGTCCGGGACCGAACCGCGACGAGAGGAAGACGAGCGTCGGGCGGAGGAGCTTGCCCGGCGTGGTGAACAGATGAGCCACGGCCTCACGAAACACCGGATGCGCTCCGCTGCCCACGTCGCGAAGCCGACGCTCGAGCTCGCGCAGCTCCCCATCTACCGGCGCATAAAAGGACGCGCCTGTCGCCGCCCGCACGAGGCGGAGTCTAGGGACGAATTCGCGCTCTGCTGCCTACGGCTTTCGTGTCGGTCGTGGCGGCTGAGTCGGGAGCGGCGGGACCGTCCGACCAGGGGGTTGCGACGCGTTCGGAGATCCGGTCGGGCCGCCCGGGGAGGGCGAAGGCGATTCGATGGGCTTCGGCACGAAGCCGCAGATCGTCCAGAAAAAACGTCCATAGCTGAACCGGCCGGAGACCGCTCCCGACGCCCAGGCGTTGTACGCGCCCTGCCAGTCGGCGAACGGCGCCACGAGGCGGATGCCGCAGGAGGTGTAGAAGTTGCGGTCGTCCGTCGTCGGCTCGGTGCCCTGCACGAAGTGCTCGGTGAACTTGAAGGTCCCGGGGCAGTTCGGCCCCGGGAGCAGACCCGAACCGTTGCCACCCAGGAGCGCCGGGTTCACGCACACAGTCTTGTCGACGATCCCGTCGGGACGCGGATACCAGTCCGGCGGCAGCGCGCCAACGACCGTCTTCATGTAGTCGCGCCACAGCACTCCGGGTCCGAGCGCCGAAGAGATGCCGTGCATCTCGGAGTTATCAGAGTTCCCCATCCAGATCGCAGTGAGCCGCTGTGGCACGAAGCCGATCGCGAGGACGTCCTGGAGGTTGTCGGTCGTGCCAGTCTTGAGAGCTGCTGGGCGCCCGATCGAGGTCCAGGGTCCGAACACGAAGGAGCCCTGCGGGTTCGTGTTGTCCTTCAGGATGTCGTCCATGATCCAGGCGTAGCGCTGGTCGAGGACCCGCCGCCCCTCGGGTTTGCCGAAGTCCTTCACGACCTTGCCCGACGGGTCGACGATCTTGAGGATGAACGTCGGCTCGACGCGCACGCCCAGATTCGCGATGACCTGGTATGCGCTCGCCATGTCGATGAGCCGCATCTCGCCCGCACCGATACCGAAGGAAAGCCCGATCTGGGAGCGGTCCCAGTCGCGGTTGATGCCGAGCTGGTGGACCGTGTCGATGATGGCGTCGACGCCGACGGTGCGCGTGACCTGAAGCGCCGGGAGGTTCAGAGATTCACGGAGCGCCTGGCGCATCGTGAGCGGACCGTGCTGCTCCTTCGTTGCGTCCATGGGCGCATAGGGCTTGCCGGCCCCATCCGGCATCGTGAACTGGATGTCGAAAAGCTGCGTCGCGGGCGTCATGCCCGCCTTCAGCATCCCGGTGAGATAGGTGAAGAGCTTGAATGTGGAGCCTGGTTGTCGGTACGCGATGCCCGCGTGGTCGTAGTCGCCCTGCACCTGCGGGGTGTGTTTGTAATAGTCGTAGCTGCCGACGTACGCGAGGATCTCCCCCGTCGTCGGATCGAGCGTGATCAGCGCGGCGTTGTTCACGTTGCTGCCCTTGAGTCCGTCGACGTGGTCGCGGACTTCCTTCTCCGCGAGCTGCTGCATGTTCCAGTCGAGCGAGCTGTAGACGTTGTAGCCGCCGCGGTACGCTGCCTTCTCGCCGAGGACCTGAACGAGCTGCTCGCGCAGCCGGAACGTGAAGTGCGGCGCGTAGAGCGACGTCGTCGCAGGCTTCACCACGATCGCCTCGTCCTTCGCCACGGCAGCCTCGGCTTCAGTCGCGTATCCGTTGTCCACCATCGCCTCGAGGACCAGAGCGCGGCGCGCCTTCGCGCCCTCCATGTTCTGGATGGGGTCGTAGTCCGACGGGGCTTGCGGGAGACCAGCGAGAAGCGCCATCTGTCCAAGGGTCAGCTGACTCAGGTCGGCCACGCCGAAGTACGTCGCGGCCGCGGCTTTCAGGCCATAGGCCTGGTTCCCGTAGTAGATCTGGTTGAAATACATCTCGAGGATCTGCTTCTTGCTGAACGTGCGCGTCGCCTCGAGCGCGAGGATCGCCTCCTTGATCTTGCGCGTGAAGGTCGGGTCGTCCCCGAGGAGGCGCGTCTTGATGAGCTGCTGGGTGATCGTCGACCCGCCCTGGGTGATGCGGCCGCTCGCGCTATTTGCCTGGAACGCGCGCACGATTCCGCCGACATCGACGCCGGGGTTCGACCAGAAGGTTTTGTCCTCGATCGCGATCGTCGCGTCCTGCATCCGCTTCGGGACAGCGTCGATCGCGATCAGATCGCGCCGCTCGTCGGCGAGCGTGTAGAGGAGATGCTCGCCCGTGCGGTCGTAGATATGCGTGGTGAGCGGGATCGGGACGGTCGCGAGATCGTGCGCCGCCGGCAGGTCGGAGGCGAAATAGCCGAGCGTCGCGATGACACCGAAGCCAACGAAGGCCGCGCCGGCCAGCAGAACGGCACTCAAGATGCCGGCGAACGTGCCAACCGGACGCACCGCGCTGACGCGGCGCGACATGCGCCCGCCGGTACGGTGCGGGAAGCGATAGGCGCGGTATGCCCGACCGGGCACGATCCCTTGATGAGCCATTCGGCTGATTAACGCTCGAAGAGCAGGGTTCGTGCCATTAGCCGAAAAAGGGCTTGTTTAGCGGCGTGGTGACCGTGAACGTAAGCGAGCGGTCACCGCGGGCCAGCCGGCGGCGGGCCCCGCGTCAAGTGATCGCCGGAGGTTTCGCTGCGCTTCCCGCGCGTCCCCCTCCCACCCTTCGATGAGCTGCCGGTCCTCGTCGCGGAGCGAGTTCGCGGGACCGCGGCGCTCCATCGCCGCCTCGGTGTCGGGGATCCGCGCATAAAGCATCGTGACCACCTCAGCGACGTGTGGAGCCTCACGCTCGATCGTCTCGCGGTAGCGAGCGAACTCACCGTTCTCGAGCACGATGGCCTGACGGGTCTGATCGAACATCGTCATGAGCTCGAGATTCGCGGCAAGCTCGCGATCGACGGCGGCGACCGCCTCGGTTAGAGCCTGGCGCCGCGTGGCATCGATAGGGAGCGGACGGGCGAGCCAGAGGGTCGCGGCCGCCCCCGCGGCGACGATCGCAACGATCAGACCGATGAAGGGCATGTGCTGGAAATCGTCGCACGTTCCGCTGTACGCATCGTCCGTGGCACTTTTATACATCTTATGTATGATGACGCCTAGTGCTTCGACCTCGCGAGCGGACGACCATCAGCCCGTACTTCCCCGTCGGCGGGCCGGTGCCGGCCGCGGATCTGGTCGGCCGCGAGCCCTACCTGCGCCGGCTGGTCGACCGCCTCGAGGACGGCAACCACGTGATCGTGGCGGGTCCCCGGCGCATCGGGAAGACCTCGATCATCCTCGAAGCGCTCCGCCGCCTAAAGCGTCGTGGTGCCCACACCGGCTACGTCGACTGCCTCGGCGCGACGGACATTCGCGGCCTCGGCGAGCGCCTCGCGGACGCGACCCTGCAGAACCTCTCCGGCGTCGAACGCAGCTTCGAGCAGGCCAAGGCGATCGCTTCGGGGATGCACCCCACGGTGAAGGTCAAATACGAGCACATTGAGCTCGCGCTCCAGCTTGCCCGTGAAACCAACACGCAGCGCTTCTTCGAGGGCGCTCTCGACCTGCCTCACGCCCTTGCAAAACGGACGGGCAAGAGAGTCGTCATGGTCTTCGACGAGTTCCAGGCGGCGGGTCGTCTCGGGCCGCGAGTCTTCGACGTCATGCGCACGCGCTTCCAGGCCCAGCGCGGGGTGAGCTACGCGTTCCTCGGCTCGGAGCAAGGAATACTCGAAGAGCTCTTCAGCGAAAAAGGCCACGCCTTCTATCGCTTCGCGGTCCCGCTCGATCTCACCGATGCCGGCGGCCACCGCTTCGGCATCGATCCGGATGATTGGCTGGAGTATCTGCGGGCGAAATTCGCGGCGAAGAGGCTCTCGATCGACGACGCGAGCGTCGACCGCCTTCTCGACGCCACGGGCGGCCACCCGCAGGACACGATGCAGGTCTGCGCCGCGCTCTACTACCTCATGCGCGACAGCGGCGCGCGGACAGTCACACCGGACTTCCTCGAGGTCGCCTACGAACAGGCCATGCGCGAGCTCGAGCGGCCATTCGCGCTCCACTGGTCCGAGCTCGGGTCGCACAAATACCTGCAGCAGGTCGCAAAGCGGATCGCCCATCGGGCGGTGCTATACGCCGCAGACGGCGAGGGAGGATCGGTTCCGCGTCCGGAGGTCCTGCGCGCGCTGGCCGCGCTGCAGGAGCGCGGTCTCGCGGTCCGCCTTGGCCGCGGCCGCTACGACTTCGTCGAGCCGATGTTCGGCGAGTACGTCCGCCGACTGGATGAGGGACTGTTGGCGACGGCTATCGTTCCGAGGCGATGACTCTTCGACCACCGCTCGACCTGCGCCGCGGCGTGAAGGTGCGCTTCGGCCACGATGGTCGGATCGGCGAGCTCGTGCGGCCCTCGCCGAATGGAGAGGAATGGCTGGTCAAAGATCGATTCGGACGCTTCTGGGTGAGCACCAACCGGCTGGAGCTTGCAGACGAAGAGACCGCGGCGCACTAGGCGCCGCGGTCCGTCACTCCGCCAGCCGTCCCGTCAAACGACGGCGCCGCGCCGGCCGCTCATCGCACGCCAGATCAAGAGCACGATGATCGCACCGATGATCGAGCCGATGATGCCGGCCGCCGAGAGCGTCAGCGTGCCGCCAAAGACGAGCGCCGCCAGCGTCCCGCCGACGAACGAGCCGACGATGCCGAGCACCATGGTGCCGAGCCAGCCCATCGGATCCGGTCCCGGAACGAGCCAGCGCGCAATGAAGCCCGCGATCAACCCGATTATCAGGAAGCCGATAAGGCCCATCACATCCATGCAGTTACCTCCGCGTTAGTCGCGGGGCGGGTATCTGCACCAAGCGTGCCGTTGCGGTCACAGCCGTCCCCGCCAGGCTTCGAGGCACGTCCGCCCGCGGATGTGACGCCGAACAGGTTGAGCGAAGCGGTGGATGACCACTTCGGTCGGTCGCGGTACCCCCGAGGCGAATCGAACGCCTGTCTACGGCTCCGGAGGCCGCCGCTCTATCCGCTGAGCTACGGGGGCGGTGTGTCGCGCGTCAATTCTAATCGTCGCAACTGCTAGCGTGACCGCACGGACATGACGGCCGACGTGCGCGAACGCGACAAGGAACTCTCGCTCATCCAGCACCTGGGAGAGCTGCGCGATCGGCTCGTGGTGGCCGCGATCGCGATCGTCATCACTACGGGGATCGCGTTTTATTTCGGGACGCCCATCATCCGGCTGCTGCTCGTTCCTGTCGATTGCCAGTTCATCCCGACGTACGTATGTCACGAGCCGCCGACTCACCTCGTGGCGTTCAGCCCGACCGAGAACTTCACGACCTACTTCCGCGTCGCCCTGTTCGCCGGCATCGCCCTCGCCATGCCGGTGATCCTCTACGAGATCTACGCGTACATCGACCCCGCGCTGCTCCCGAGCGAGCGCCGCTTCGTCCGTTTCATGGGGCTTCCGGTGATCTTCCTCTTCGTGCTGGGAATGTCCTTTTGCTACTTCGTGCTGCTGCCCAACGCGATCAAGTTCCTGATCAATTTCGGGAGCGAGGTCATCGAGAATCAGCTCAGAGCCTCGGACTACCTCTCCTTCGTCACGGTCTTCATCCTTGGCCTCGGCGTCGTTTTCGAGGTGCCCGTCATCATCTATGCACTCGTCCGGATACACGTGGTCAGCAGGGATTGGCTCACCAAGCAGCGCCGGTACGTGTTCCTGCTGGTCTTCGTGATCGGTGCGTTCATCACGCCGACGCCGGATCCGTTCAACCAGACGCTGGTCGCGATTCCGATGTATCTGCTTTTCGAGCTCGGTCTGTTCTTCGCACGCTTCGCCGGAGCGCCTCGAGCCGCATCTTGAGCTCCGCTTCCGCGCCGAGGTCAGTCGGCACGTAGTAGCGGCGGCCTTCGAGCGAGTCCGGCAGATAGGTCTCCTCGGGCGCGACATGTCCTTCGAAGTCGTGCGCGTACTTGTAGCCCTGGCCGGCGAGTCCGATTTCGGGGCGAGCGCGCAATACACCGCGGCCTCGGCCAGCGGGAAGTACGCCTCGGGCAACCCGATGAGGTGCGTGGCCTGCTGTGCGGCGCTCGCGACGACCAGCGCCTGGGGGTCGGCGAGCCCGACATCCTCGCCGGCGAGGATGACGATGCGTCGCGCTATGAACATCGGGTCCTCGCCCGCGTCGATCATTCGCATGAGCCAGTAGAGGGCCGCGTCGGGATCCGAGCCGCGGACGCTCTTGATGAAGGCCGAGATCGTGTCGTAATGCTGGTCGCCCGCGCGGTCGTACAGGAGCGAGCGCCGTTGGAGGGCTTCTCGGACCTCGGCGAGCCCGACGGGCTTCTTACCGTCAGCGCCAAGGACGGCGGCGTCGGCGGCCAGCTCGAGCGCGTTCAGCGCAACTCGCGCGTCGCCGTTGCTGACCGCGACGAGGGCGTCCTCGGCATCCGTGGCCAGCGCAACGGCCCCCGCGAGTCCGCGCTCGTCGGCGAGCGCGCGGCGGACGATCGTGCGGACCTCGTCCTCGGTGAGGGGCTTCAGGGTGAAGACGCGCGACCGCGAAAGGAGCGCGGAGTTCACTTCGAATGAAGGGTTTTCGGTCGTCGCTCCGAGCAGGGTCACGTCCCCGTTCTCGACGTACGGCAGGACGACATCCTGCTGCGCTTTGTTGAACCGGTGGATCTCGTCGATGAAGAGCACGGTCCGCTGATCCGTCAGCTGCCGCAGCTTTCGCGATTCCTGGATCAGCTTCCGCAGCTCGGCGACCCCCGACGCGACCGCCGAGATCGCCACGAAACGCGAGTTCGCGCGCTTCGCGCCGATCGCCGCGAGCGTCGTCTTCCCGGTCCCGGGCGGGCCCCACAGGATCATCGACGGTAGCTGCCCGGCATCGATCGCCTTCCGCAGCACGCGACCCGCGCCGACGAGGTGGCCCTGCCCGACGAATTCGTCCAGGTCGCGGGGTCGCATCCGCGCGGCGAGAGGCTGACCCGTGGGCACATGCCGATTCTCCCACTCCCACCCCCTCCCCCAGGGGATAGGATGACCGCTGTGCGATCCGAAATCCGTCAGGACGTAGTCAGCCGGCTCCGCTCGGTGGCCGGGCACCTCAAGGCCGTCGAGCGCATGGTCGAGGAAGACAAATA
Organism: Chloroflexota bacterium; assembly: GCA_005879975.1. GTDB lineage: Bacteria > Chloroflexota > Limnocylindria > P2-11E > P2-11E > 3-1-20CM-2-70-9. Next base: position 8,447 of record VBIL01000084.1, on the reverse strand, counting down.
CTGCGTCGACGTCATGAAGCAGACGATGGCGATCGAAAAGGCCCTCGAACGGATCGACGCGCTCATCCTCGAAGAGCATCTCGCCACCTGCGTCGCCGATTCGTTCCGCCAAGGACGCTCCGACAAGACCGTCAAAGAGCTGGCCGAGATCTTCTCCACCGCACGCAAGTAGTCCTCGGGCCATCCGCTCCTCATATAAACTTTCTTTGATATGCTTCTGGGCCGTGGAAGGGGAGCCATGCTGACCCAGTCCGCGCTGCGGGAGCTCCGGAGCTATTACCGCGCGCTCGGCGATGTGAACCGCCTGCGGATAGTCCAGATCCTGGTGACCGAGGGCGAGCAGCCCGTATCAGAGCTCGCCCGGCGCCTGCGCATCAGCCAGCCGCTTATGTCCTGGCATCTCCGGCGTTTGCGGCGTGCCGGGATCATCCGGATGGAGCGGCTCGGCCGTGAAGTCCGGTGCTCCTTCGATCGCGAAAAATTCGCCGAGCTCAATTCACGTGGTTTCCGTATGCTTATGAACCGCGCCGAGGCGCACCCATGAGCCACGGCGTCGTTCCCAAGCAGGTCGCCGAGGGAACGCGGCTCGGTCTCGCGCCGGTCGCACGGCGGATCGTCGCGCTCGGCGTGTCGGCCAACGCGGTGACGCTCCTCGGCGGCGCGCTCACCTGTATCGGTGCGGCACTGCTTGCGATGAACATGCCACTCGCGGCCCTGGTCGCGCTCGCCGTTGGCACGCTCGCGGACACGCTTGACGGTCAGGTCGCGAAAGCGTCCGGCGGCGGAACCGCCTTCGGTGCGTTCCTCGACTCGACCATCGATCGCCTTTCCGATGCCGCGCTCTTCATCGGCACGGTGCTGCTCGCCGCGACGACCGGGCAGGCGGCGCTCCTATGGTGGGGCCTCGTCGCGCTGACTAGCTCGTTCCTGGTTTCGTACGTTCGCGCGAAGGGCGAGTCGATGGGCGTCGGCGCGAGCGTCGGGCCGGCTCCGCGCGAAGCACGGATCGTCATCTTCCTGCTCGGTCTCGCGGCCTGGGCACTGTTCGACCTCCAGCTCGCCTTCACCGCGGCGGTCCTGATCGTCGCGCTCCTCTCGTCGGTGACGCTCCTTGTGCGGGTGGTCCACGTGGGCCGCCAACTCTCGACCAAAGGAAGGTAGATAGCTCAACGATGCCGACCACCACCACCAAGAGAAAGAGAACGGCGGCGCGGCGTTCCGGCAAGCGCAGGATCCGCGCGGCGATCATCGGCGTGGGGATCATGCACGTCGACCTGGGCGGGTATCACATCCGCGACGTCGATTTCGTCGCGGCGTTCGACGTCGATCGCAACAAGGTCGGCAAAGACCTGGCCGAAGCGATCTACGCCCCGCCGAACAACACCTACCGCTTCGCCGACGTGCCGCGCACCGGGGTGAAGGTGTCGCGCGGCATGACGCATGACGGGATCGGGAAGTACCTATCCAAGATCGTGCAGAAGGCGCCCGGCGCGACCGACGACATCGTCGGGATCCTCAAAGAGCGCGAGGTCGACGTGGTCATCTCGTACCTGCCCGTCGGCAGCGAAGAGGCCACGAAGTGGTACGTCGAGCAGACGCTCGAGGCGGGGTGCGCATTCATCAACTGCATCCCGGTCTTCATCGCCCGCGAGCCTTACTGGCAGAAGCGCTTCGCGCAGAAGCGCCTGCCGATCATCGGCGACGACATCAAATCGCAGGTCGGCGCCACCATCACCCACCGCGTGCTGACGCGCCTCTTCATGGATCGCGGCGTGCGGCTCGACCGCACCTATCAGCTCAACTTCGGCGGAAACACCGACTTCCTCAACATGCTCGAACGCGAGCGGCTCGAGTCGAAGAAGATCAGCAAAACGAACGCCGTGACGAGCATGCTCGACTACCCCCTCGCGGAGACGGACGTCCACGTCGGCCCGTCGGACTATGTTCCGTGGCTCCTCGACCGGAAGTGGTGCTATATCCGCATGGAGGGCACGACCTTCGGGGACGTACCACTTAACGCCGAGCTGAAGCTCGAAGTCTGGGACTCGCCAAACAGCGCTGGCGTGGTCATCGACGCGATCCGCTGCTGCAAGCTGGCCCTGGACCGCGGGCTCGGCGGGACGATCGTGGCCCCGTCCGCGTACTTCATGAAGTCGCCGCCGCGACAGATCCCGGACGACCGCGCGCGCGAGGGCGTGGAGGACTACATCAAAGGCACGAACGTCCAGACGCTCGCGGGTAAGGCCTAGTGCGCGACCGGTTGCTGCACGGCTCGGCGTTCTGGGCGTGGCGCCTCAGCGCGACGCTCGCGCAGCGCCTGCCGTCGTGGGTGACGTATCCCGCCGCGGTGGTCGGAGGGGAGATCGCGTACCTCGTCTGGGTGAGCCGGCGGCGGATCGCCAAGCAGAACTTTGCGGTCGTCCTTGATAAACCCGTGGATCACCGCGACGTTGCCAGCGTGGCGCGGCGGTCGTTCAGGAATTTCGCGAAGTATCTCGTCGAGATCATGCGGTTCCCGCGTCTGGACGTCGCGGACTTCGAGCGGCTGGTGGCCGTCGACCCGCGCTCGTGGTCCCATGTCCGTGCCGCACGCGACCACGGCCGGGGATGCATCTTCGTCTCGATGCACTTCGGCAACTTCGAGATCGGTGGAGCGCGGATCGCCGACGAGATGCCGCTCAACGTCATCGCCGACGAGCTCGAGAACCAGCGGCTGATGGATCTTCTCGTCGCGAACCGAGCCAACAAGAACGTGAACATCCTCCCGCCAGAAGGCGCGGTGCGCCAGGTACTGCAGGCTCTCCGCCGCAACGAGATGGTCGGGCTCATGATGGATCTCGGCCCGCGCGCGCACGAGCTCGACCATGTCGATCTGCTCTTCTTTGGGGTGCGCGCGGCCTTCCCCACGATCGCCGCGAACCTCGCGCGCGTGTCGGGCGCGCCGATCGTCGTCGCCGCGGTCATGCGCGAGCGCGACAACACCTTCCGCGGCGTCGCGCTCCCGCCCATCTTCGTCGAGCGCACCAAGCAGGCTGCGCACGACGTCGAGCACGCGACGCAAGCGATCGTCCACGGGCTTGAGACCCTCGTCCGGGGCAAGCCCGATCAGTGGTACATCTTCCGTCCGATGTGGGCAGGTCCCGAAGGCGCCGCGTGACGACGTGAGCGCCGTCGATGCGCTCGCGCGGGCGGCCGAGGCGATCCTGCCGCGGGTGCCGCCCGCCTGGCAGCGACCGATCGCGGAGGTGGCCGGCACCGTCGCTTACCTTGCGGCCCCCAAGGCCCGCGCCGCGGTCCGCTCGAACCTCGCCGTGATCGCGCCCGAACATGCGCCGAGCGTCCGACGCGTGTTCGTCAACTCCGTCATTCAGTACCTCGAGATCTTTCACATCGCACGCCTGGACCGTAGGCGGTTCCTCGCTTCGGTACGTATGGAAGGATGGGAGAACTTCACCTGCGCGCACGCACTCGGCAAGGGCGTCATCTTCGGGAGCGCACACCTCGGCCCCGTGGCGCTCGTCGGCCAGATCCTCATGGCGCGCGGCTTCGAGCTGACGCTCCCCGTCGAGCGCACGACGTCCGAGTTCATGCGCGCCGTCAACCGCGCGCGGGGCGCACAGGGTCTGCGTCTTGTTCCAATGGATTCGGCCTTTGGGATCCACCGCGTCCTAAGGCGCGGCGGCGTGCTTGGCTTCCTCGCCGACCGCGCGATAACCGGCGTCGGCGAACGCGTCGAGTTCTTCGGACGCCAGACCCTCCTGCCGTCCGCGCATGTCGCGCTAGCTCACCGAACCGGCGCGGCGCTCGTCCCAGCGTTCACCTGGCGCGAGAACGGGATGCTCGTCGCCCGCCTTGAGGAGCCGCTCGACATTCCGCGGACCGGCGACCGCGAAGCCGACGTGCGCGAGGGTGTCCGCCGTTTTGCGGCGCGCCTCGAGCTCTACGTTCGCGCGCACCCCGAGCAGTGGAACGTCTTCGAGCCGGTCTGGGCAGCGGCGTAATGGGCCGGGCCGACCTGCAGCTGCACAGCGATCTGGGCGATGGCCTCTCCTCGCTCGAAGCGATCCTCGATTCCGCCGAGCAGGTCGGGCTCGATGTGATCGCGCTCACCGACCACGACGACATCCGCGGCGGCTTCGCCCTTCGCGACCTTGCGGCGCGGCGCTCCAGCCCGGTGCAGGTCGTCACCGGCGTCGAGGTGACGACGCGATCGGGACACCTGCTCGCGCTTTGGATCGAGGACGAGATCCCGATGCTCTGCTCGCTCGCCGAGGCCATCGCGCGCGTCCACCGCGCGGGCGGGCTCGCCGTCGTCCCGCATCCCCTGTCCTACCTCACGTTCTCCATAGGCGAGGGGGCCCTCCGCCAGCTCGCGCGGTCGCACGACCGCGAGGGGATGGTCGACGCGGTCGAGCTGCGTAATCCCTCATATGCGGGCCGCGTGCGTGCGCGCCGTGCGGCTTGGCTGAACGCGAACGTCGTGCGTGCCGCCGAGACGGGATCAAGCGATGCGCATCACGCCGCCCTGGTCGGTACGTGCTGGACGGACTTCGAGGGCCGTACCGGGGATGACCTCCGTCGCGCCATCACGGACCGGACGACCCGCGCGGACGGTCGGGGCTGGTCGCTGCGAGAGCATCTCGACGGAGCGGCACGCCAGCAGTGGCGCTCCATGGTCCGCGACCCGATCAAGCGCGCTCGCCGCAGAATGACCGCCTCGAAGAAGGCGCAGCGTTGAAGATAGGGATCGTCTCGCCGTACGCGTATCCGCGCCCGGGCGGCGCGAACTCGTACATCCGCGAGAGCTACGAGGAGCTCCGGCGGCTCGGACACAGTGTCCGGATCATCACGGCGCCCTGGGGCGACGATCCGCCGGCCCAGGACGTTATCCAGATCGGCCAGGCGATCGCGGTGCCGTACAACGGCGCGATCGGCCGAGTCACGCTCTCGCTCCGGCTCGAGTGGCTAGTTCGACACATGCTCGAGCGCGAGCGGTTCGACATCATCCACCACCACGAGCCACTCGTCCCGTTTCTCTCGATGCAGATCCTCGATTCGGCGAGGTGCCCCAACGTCGCGACCTTCCACGCCTTCGGCGGCTTCTCGTTCTCCTACTGGGCCGGCCGGGTCATCGGCAACCGCTACTTGAACAAGCTGGATGCGCGCATCGCCGTGTCGAGCGCCGCGCGACACTTCATCTCGAGCTACTTCCCCGGTGACTACCGGATCATCCCAAATGGCGTCGACGTCCACTTCTACGCCAGCGCGAAGCCGTTCCCGGAGTACCACGATGGGAAGATCAACATCCTGTTCGTCGGTCGCCTCGAGCCGCGCAAGGGCGCGATGTATCTGATGGAGGCCTACGCCAAGCTCAAGCCCAAGCATCCCGAGCTGCGGCTCATCCTTTGCAGCGTCGGACCGCTGCTCGGTCGCCTACGGCGTTTCGTGCGTGCCAACCGGCTCGACGACGTCCTCTTCGCCGGCCGGGTTTCGGACGCTGACAAGGCGCGCTTCTACAAGACCGCGCACATCTTCTGTGCGCCGTCGACCGGGCAGGAGTCGTTTGGGATCGTCCTCCTCGAGGCGATGGCCGCCGGCCTGCCGGTCGTCGCCAGCGACATCCACGGGTACAAGCGTGTCGTACAGCGAAATGTCAGCGGGCTCCTCGTGGAGCCGCGCGACCCCGACGCCATCGCCGACGCCCTCGAACGGCTCGTCTGCGAACCGGCCCTCCGGGAGCGGCTTGGCCAGGCGGGAGCGCGAAGAGCCCCCGAATATGACTGGTCGCACGTTACGGGGCAGCTCGTTGAACTCTACGAGGAGGTCATTCGTAAGAGGGGCGTGCGTTAGAGTCTCGCCCCGAGGGGGTGGTCCTCGTGTTCAACCGTCAGATCGCCGCGTTCTCTGTCGCGATCGCCCTTCTGCTCGCTGGCTGCACGCCGGCACCGAAGGGGGCCGCACCGACGCAATCTGGATCTGCGGCCGAGCAGCCGCAACCGGGCGGAACTCTCACCTTCATCGTCAACGCCGAGCCGCCGTCGTTCGACGGGCACCGCGAGACGACGTTCGCGCTCCTCCACCCGATCGCGCCGCACTACAGCACGCTCTACAAATTCGACCCGAATGACCTCACCAAGGTGATCCCTGACGTCGCGGCGGCGGCGCCCGAGGTCTCCGCCGACAAGCTGAGCTACACGATCAAGCTGCGGACCGACGTGAAGTTCCACGACGGGTCGAAGATGACGGGCGACGACATCCTCGCGACCTACAACAAGATCATCTTCCCGCCGTCGGGAGTGCTGTCGCCGCGCGCGGGCGCGTACGCCGCCGTAGATAGCATCGCCGCGCCAACGCCTGACAGCGTCGTCTTCAAGCTCAAGTACCCCTCCGCCTCGTTCGCCACGAACCTCGCGTCGCCGTGGAACTTCATCTACAGCGCGGCGAAGCTCAAGACGGACATCCACTGGTACGAGAAGAACATCATGGGGACCGGCCCCTTCACGTACGTCTCCAACACCAAGGGGCAGGATTGGGTCGGCAAGAAGTTCGCCGACTACTTCGCCAAGGACAAGAACGGCGTTCAGCTCCCGTACCTCGACGGCTACAAGGCGTTGATCATCACCGACGCGAACGCCGAGGTGAACGCCGTCCGCAGCAAGCAGGCTGCGATCGAGTTCCGCGGCTTCACCCCGCAGCAGCGTGACACCCTCTCGAGCGCGCTCGGCACCTCACTCGCGATCCAGGAAGCGCCCTGGATCTGCGTGAACTACGTCGTCCCGAACACCAAGAAGCCGCCGTTCGACGACGTCCGCGTGCGCCAGGCGCTCACGCTCGCCATCGACCGCTACGCCGGGAGCACCGCGTTACAGAAGATCACCATCGTCAAGGACGTCGGCGGACTCATGCGGCCGAAAGGCCCGTTCGCACAGGCCGACGCGGACCTCCAGAAGATCGCGGGCTTCGGCACAGACGCCGCGGCGAACAAAGCCAAGGCCAAGCAGCTGCTCGCGGACGCCGGCCAGTCGAACCTGACGTTCAAGTTCCTCAACCGCAACATCACGACGCCCTATGAGCCCGTGGCGCTATTTGTGCTCGACCAGTGGAAGCAGGTCGGCATCAACGCCACGCACGACGTCAAGGAGACCTCCGCGTACCAGGCCGACCTGCGCGCGGGGAACTTCGAGGTCGCGCTCGACTTCAACTGCGACTTTCTCGACGAGCCCGACCTCCAGCTCGCCAAGTTCTGGTCCGCCTCGGGCCTTGGCAAGGGCCTCAACTTCGCGTACTACGACGACGCGGCCCTCGACAAGATGATCGACGGCCAGAGCCGCGAGACCGATCCGGCCAAGCGCAAGACGCTCGTCGCGGATATCGAGAAGTACGCGATGGACACGAAGGCCTACCAGTACCCGGTCCTCTGGTGGTATCGGATCATCCCCTACCTCAACACCGTGCGCGGCTGGCGCATCGGTTCGAACCACTACACCAACCAGGACCTAGAGACCGTCTGGCTGGCGAAATAAGGGCGAACTAGCGAACTAGCGGGAGCCGCCGGAGACTTACCGGATGCGCCGGTACGTCGCCGGACGGCTCCTGCTCATGATCCCGACGCTCGTCGGCGTGGCGATCCTCACGTTCGTGATCATGCGAATGGTCCCCGGCGACATCGTCGCGCTCAAATACGCGGGGTCGCCGGTGCCGCAGTCGGTCATCGACGAGGAGCGCCATCAGCTCGGCCTGGACAAGCCGATGTGGCTGCAGTTCACCGATTGGATGGGTGAGATCGCGCGCTTCGATCTCGGCACGTCGCTCTGGACCGGCCACCCGGTCGTCGAGGAGATCGAGATCCGTTTCCCGCTCTCGCTGGAGCTCGCAATCATCGCGACGCTGCTCGCGATCGCGATCGCGATACCCCTCGGGGTCCTCGCGGCGGTACGGCAGGACACCTGGACCGACTACGCGATCCGCATCTTTTCGATCGGCGGGCTCGCGATGCCGAGCTTCTGGATCGGCCTTCTCATGGTCCTCACGACGATCACGCTCTTCGGATGGGCGCCGCCGTTCGTCTTCACCCCGCTCACCGTCGATCCCATCGCGAACCTTGCGCAGATGATCCTGCCGGCGCTTTCGGTGGGCTACCGCTACTCGGCCGTGTCGATGCGCGTGACGCGCTCGAGCGTGCTCGAGGTCCTCCGCGAAGACTACGTGCGGACCGCGCGCGCGAAGGGCGCGAGCGAGAGGCTCGTCGTGATCCGGCACGCACTCCGCAACGCCCTCCTCCCGGTCATCACCGTGATCAGCCTGGAGTTCGCGTTCCTCATCGGCGGCCTCGTCGTAACGGAGCAGGTCTTCAATCTGAACGGCATCGGGAAGCTGCTCGTCGATGCCGTCGCGCACCGCGACTACACGCTGATCCAGGCCCTCGTGCTTCTGCTGGCCTCGGTGTT